>JAGBQS010000104.1 GCA_017632695.1 Bacteroidales bacterium | reverse complement strand
GCCAAGCTGGCAGGTATGAATCCGACGATTGTCCATCGGGCCGACGAAGTGTTGAAAACCCTTGAAATAGCATCAACCTGTGCCCGAGGAATTGCTTCGGTCGATGCACCGGTTGAAAATATCAGGCCTGCAAAGGCGCCTGCAGGTTATCAGTTCCAGATTTTCGAGTTGGATGATCCGGTTTTGAGTCAAATTCGTGACGAAATCAAAAATATCGATCCGAATAACATGACGCCTATGGAGGCACTCAACAAACTGGCCGAAATCAAGAAAATCTGCGGAATTTGAGTTTACAGACTCCAGGTTGCGCCGTCTTTGGTATCTTTGACGGCAAAACCGAGTTCGGCCATTTTGTTACGGATCAGGTCGGAAGTAGCCCAGTCCTTATTTGCTTTGGCCTGTGCACGGACATCGAGCAGCAGATCGACAGCTCCCTTATAGGCTGCAGTCTTGTCATCGCTTGCTCCTGCCCCGCTTTCGTCCTTCATACCCAGAATATCGATCAGGAATGTCTTGAATACGTCCTGTATCCTGGCAATACCTGCTTCATCGGCCTTTGCCTGTCCGTCGATAATCTTGTTGATCAAAGATACCAGCTCGTACAGGTTGGAGATGACTATAGGCGTGGTAAGATCATCGTTCATAGCCTCGTACATCTTCTCTTCCAAAGCTTTGACTGTTTTCAATGTCTCATCGGTTTCAGCCGATGCGGCTGATGCTTTCAGTCGGCTGATGCTGCTGTAGCCTTCCATCATGCGTTTCATTCCCTTTTCGGCACTCTGCAGCGCCTCGTTCGAGAAATCGACGGTCGAACGGTAGTGTGCCATCAGAATGAAGAAACGGATTGTCATCGGGCTGTATGCCTGTGTCAGCTTCGGGTGCGAACCTGTGAAGAATTCGTCGAGCGTAATGAAGTTTCCGTACGATTTACCCATCTTCTTTCCGTCGATGGTAATCATATTGTTGTGCATCCAGTAATGAACGGTCGGATGTCCCTTGGCTGCGCAGCTTTGCGCGATTTCGCATTCGTGGTGCGGGAAAAGCAGATCAAGTCCGCCGCCATGAATGTCGAACTCCTCTCCCAGATACTTTTCGCTCATGGTGGAGCATTCCAGATGCCAGCCGGGGAAACCTTCGCTCCAGGGTGAAGGCCAATGCATGATGTGTTCAGGTGCGGCTTTTTTCCACAAGGCAAAATCGCAGGCTTCCCGTTTTTCCGTCTGTCCGTCCAGTTCGCGTGTGGTATCCATCAGTTCGTTGATATTTCGGCCAGAAAGAATGCCGTAATGGAATTTTTCGGCATATTTCTTGATATCGAAATAGACGCTTCCGTTACTTACATAGGCATAACCTGCATCCAGAATCTTCTGGACATAGGCAATCTGTTCGATGATATGACCTGAAGCATGAGGTTCAATGCTGGGTGAGAGTACATTCAAAGCTTCCATAGCCTTGTGATAGCGGTTCATATAATACTGAACCACTTCCATAGGTTCTTTCTGCTC
>JAGBQS010000103.1 GCA_017632695.1 Bacteroidales bacterium | reverse complement strand
CGACAAGGACTTCAAGGTAAACATCGAGGTTAACCACGCTACTCTGGCCGGCCACACCTACGAGCACGAACTTGCCGTAGCTGTTGATAACGGCATGCTGGGTTCAATCGATGCCAACCGCGGTGACTACCAGAACGGCTGGGATACCGACCAGTTCCCGATCGACCAGTACGAACTCGTTCAGGCTTGGATGGAAATTATCCGTGGCGGCGGTCTGGGCACAGGCGGTACCAACTTCGACGCTAAGACACGTCGTAACTCTACCGACCTCGAGGACATCTTCATTGCACACATTGCCGGCATGGACGCTATGGCACGTGCACTCGAGAGCGCAGCCAAGTTGCTCGAAGAGAGCCCATATAAGAAGATGAAAGCCGAGCGCTACGCTTCGTTCGACAGCGGTATGGGTAAGGACTTCGAGGACGGCAAGCTCACCCTCGAGCAGGTTTACGAGTACGGCAAGAAGAACGGCGAGCCTAAGCAGACTTCCGGTAAGCAGGAGCTCTACGAGGCAATCGTTGCCATGTACGCATAAGTTCAGTTCTTATAATAAAAAAAGCACAGAGGGAAAATTTCCTTCTGTGCATTTTTTTATTAGGTTGTAAGGTTTTGAGGTCGCTTCGCTTGTAAGGTTTTGAGGTTATTTACCAACGGCTAACCCATTGTCTGAAGGGAGGTAACCTACCTCACAACCTTAAAACCTTATAACCTTAAAACCTTACGTTACACAAAAATCAGCTTCAGCCGCTTACCCGACGAGCGCATCTCCTCGTAGCGTTCCCGGTTCAGACTGTAGTAAACATTGCGGCCTGTGTGCGGCAGCTGGTCGAGCACGCCGGAATCGAGCACCTTGCGTGCAAAGTTGCGACGGTCGAACTGCCTGCCCAGCACCTCCTCGTAAACGCGCTGCACGGCAGTCATCGAGAATTTCTCGGGCAAAAGCTCAAAAGCAATCGGTTCAAAGCAGATCTGCTCCTGCAAGCTGCGGTAGGCACGGGCTACGATTTCATCATGGTCGAAGGCCAGGAACCGGAATCCCTTGGGCATGTGGCCGATCACCTCCAGCACCTCGTGGAAGTTCACCCACTGGGCTGTCAGCGCATCGTCGCCGCCCTTCACATCCGAGGGGTTGACCAATGCATAGTAAGCGTCGGTAATAACCACACCTCGCGGATCGCGTCCGCAGGTGCTGAACGTACCGAGTTCGGCCATATAATTGATTTTCAGACCTGTTTCTTCGCACAATTCGCGTTTCGCACATTCGTAAAGCGTTTCGTTCTTTTCGCTCACCACAAAACCGTCCGCATCCGTTTCGGTCTTAATCTGAATAAAGCCGCCCGGCAAAGCCATCTTGCCGCTGAAGGGTTCGATGCCTCGCTCAATGAGCAGAATCTTCAGTACAGATTCTTTCAGGTCAAACCCAAAAATGACACAATCGGTTGTAACTGCTGGCCTTGGGTACTTGTATCCGTAGTTAGGTTTCATCTCTTCTGTTGTTAAAGATACGCAAAGTTACGTCTTTATTTCGGAACGGCAATCATTTTAAAGAAATTTAACATATTTAATTTCATTTTTTCCATTTTTATTAGTACTTTTGCACACCAAAACATATAATTATGGCAACTGTAGACGATAAAAAAATCATTTTTTCGATGGTGGGAGTCTCCCACACGATTCCGCAAACCCAGAAGCAGGTTCTGAAGAACATCTATCTCAGTTTCTTCTATGGAGCCAAGATCGGCATCATCGGCCTGAACGGAGCCGGTAAGTCAACCCTCATGAAAATCATCGCCGGCCTGATACAGCCGTCGCAGGGCGAGGTGGTATGGAGTCCCGGCTACACGGTAGGTTATCTGGAGCAGGATCCTAAGCTCAACGAGGCCAAGACCGTCAAGGAGAACGTCATGGAAGGCGTGCAGCACATCTACGATGCACTGAAGGAGTACGAGGAGGTAAACATGAAGTTTGCCGAACCCGAATATCTGGAAGACCCTGACAAGATGGACAAGCTCATCAACCGTCAGGCCGAACTGCAGGACATCATCGACAGTACCGATGCCTGGAACATCGATTCGAAGCTGGACCGTGCGATGGCAGCCCTCCACTGTCCGCCCGGCGACTGGCCGGTCAATACGCTATCGGGCGGTGAACGCCGACGTGTGGCGCTGTGCCGCATGCTGCTCACCAAGCCTGATGTATTGTTGCTCGACGAGCCTACCAACCACCTTGATGCCGAGTCCATCGACTGGCTGGAGCAGCACCTGCAGCAGTACGAAGGCACCGTGATTGCCGTCACCCACGACCGTTACTTCCTCGACGACGTATCCGAGTGGATCCTGGAGCTCGACCGCGGCGAAGGCATCCCGTGG
>JAGBQS010000102.1 GCA_017632695.1 Bacteroidales bacterium | reverse complement strand
CGGCCGTACCCGGACTGGATCTCGTCGAGAATCAGCACAACACCGTTCTCCTCGGTCACCTTGCGGAGTTCCTGCATGAAGCCCGTAGTGGGCACATGGATACCGCCGACGCCCGAAATACCCTCGATGATGACTGCTGCCACATCGCCGTTGGCAATGGAAGCCTTGACACCCTCGATATCCTCCAGCTCGAAGAACTCGACAGGGAATGTCGTGTTGATGGGAGCCTGGATCTTGGGGTTCTGGGTTACGTTCACGGCAGCTGAGGTACGTCCATGGAAAGCATGCGTGAAGGCAATGACCTTCTTCTTGCCCGTCTGGAACGAAGCCAGTTTCAAGGCATTCTCGTTGGCTTCGGCACCCGAATTAATCAGGAAAAGCTGATAATCGTCGTAGCCCGAAACCGGACCTAACTTTGTCGCCAGCTTAGCCTGCAGCGGATTCTTCACAGCATTGCTGTAGAACACCAGCTTGCCGGCCTGCTCCTGCATGGTCTGCAAATATCTGGGGTGTCCGTGACCGATGCTGATAACAGCGTGGCCACCATAAAAATCAAGATATTCCTGATTGTTCTCATCGTACACATAGCAACCCTTGCCATGATCGATGGTCACATCGAAGAGCGGATATACATCGAAAAGTTTCATTGTTGTGTGAGGTTTTGTGGTTTTGAGGTTTGGAGGTTATGAGGTATTTTACCTTACAAGTGAAGCGACCTTATAACCTTAGAACCTAAAATGCTATTGCCTTCAGATTCAGTCCGGCTTTCTCTTCGAGGCCGAACATCAGATTCATGTTCTGGACTGCCTGGCCGACGGCTCCCTTCAGGAGGTTATCGATCATGGAAGTAACCACGACCTTATTGCCGTTGAACTTCTCCACATGAACGAGTGCCTTGTTGGTGCCTACCACCTGCTTCAGGTCAGGGGCAGCATCGGAGTAATGCGTGAAAGCAGCATCGCGATAAAAATCCTTGAAGAGCTGCACCAGCGTCTCCTGTGTGGGGTTCGAGGCACTGCCTTCGGCTCCACGCAGACGAATGACTTCGGTACAGAAGATACCACGGGCGAAGTCGCCACGGTACGGAATGAAATCGACCGTGATCTCGCCTTCAGCCGGAAGAGCGTTCAGCGTATCGCAGACAGCCGGCGCCGACTGCGGACGCAGCTCGTTCAGGGTCTGGCAAATCTCGTGCAGATGCTGGTGCGTAAAGAGTTTGTAAACCGACATATTGTCGTTGCGCCACGAGAAGTGAGTGGTTGCTCCCGGTTTCTGTCCGGCTCCCGTACTGCCTGTAATGGCGTTGACTGCAATATCGTCGGTCAGCAGACCGGCCTGTGCCAAAGGCAGCAGGCCTAACTGAATACAAGTGGCAAAGCAGCCGGGATTGGCCAGATGACTGCAGGCCTGAATGGCATCTTTGTGGATTTCGGGCAGACCATACACATAATCGTGATTGCCCCTGATGCGGAAATCCTGTGCCAGATCGATAATCTTCACGCCGGCCGGAATCTCGTGTTCCTTGAGGAAAGCCTCGCTCTTGCCGTGTCCGAAGCAGAAGAACACCACATCGACCTCATTGAAAGGCATCCGGTCGGTAAACATGAGGTCGGTATCGCCCAGCAGTCCTTCGTGCACATCGGCTACCGGATTGCCGGCATTCGATTCGCTGTTGGCAAACACAATCTTTACCTCCGGATGGTTGACCAATACCCGAAGCAACTCGCCGCCCGTATAACCGGCAGCGCCTAATATACCTACGCGAACCCTAGATTAACGCTCCTCGTCGGGGTGAACTTAATAGTAGGCACGCAAAGGTGTGCTGGTAACCTTGATGAAGCCCTTGGCATCCTCCGAAGTCCAGGCCTTGGCTGTCTCGCCATACTCACCCAGCTTGTTGTGAACCAGATCGTCGGGTGTATCGGCGCCGATGGTCTGGAAGCTGTAAGGACGGAGTTCGAGGGTAACCACACCATTCACGTTACGCTGGCTCGATTCGAGCATAGCCTCCATATCGGGCATAACGGGCTCCAGATACTGGCTCTCGTGCAGGAACATACCATACCAGTTGGAAAACTGATCCTTCCAGTACTGCTGCCACTTGGAAAGGGTGTACTTCTCCAGGAAGCGGTGAGCGGCAATGATCAGCATCGGGGCAGCAGCCTCGAAGCCTACACGGCCCTTGATTCCGATGATGGTATCGCCCACATGGCAGTCGCGACCGATGGCATAGGCAGCACCAATCTTCTCAACCTCCTGAATGGCCTTGATCTTGTCATCGTACTCCACACCGTTCACGCTGCAGATCTCGCCCTTTTTGAAACCGATGCTCAATACTTCGGGTTCACTCTTGGTGGGATGTTTCAGGTAGGCCGATTCGGGCAGACCCTGCTTGCTGTCGAGAATCTCGCCGCCGCAGATGCTGGTTCCACAGATACCTACGTTATAGGACTACTTCAGTTTGGTGAAGTCGGCAAAGAACCCGTTGGCATTCAGATAATCGACCTCTTCCTTACGGCTGAGGTTACGGTCGCGGGTAAGCGTAATGATTTCCACACCCGGAGCCATCACCAGGAAGGTCATGTCGAAACGGATCTGGTCGTTGCCGGCACCCGTCGAACCGTGTGCGATGGCATCGGCGCCGATCTCCTTGGCATAACGGGCAATGGCCAATGCCTGGAAGATACGTTCGCTGGAAACCGAAATCGGATAGCAATTGTTGCGGAGTACGTTGCCGTACACCATGTATCGGAGCGACTTCTGGTAATACTCCTGTGTCACATCGAGAGTCACATACTTGACAGCGCCCAATTTATAGGCATTCTCCTCGTTGGCCTTCAGCTGCCCGGCACTGAATCCGCCCGTATTGGCACACGCCGCATATACCTCATAACCCATCTCTTTGGTCAGGTACATCACGTTGTAACTGGTATCCAGACCGCCCGAGAAGGCAACTACTACTTTTTTCTTTGCCATAACACTATCTTTTTTAAAATGTCAACTGTTTACTTTATTAATAATACCCGGCAGACATCAGATCTTGTCGAGTTCCTCAAGCACCTCATCCGGATGTTCGGCCGGATCGTAAAGCATGGCTGTACAAACGCAGCGCTTGAAGTCGGTACGGGTCAGCACGTCGTAATTGACGCACGTCTGACATCCTCGCCAGAAAGCCGGATCGTCGGTCAGCTGCTCGAAGGTTACCGGACGGTAGCCCAGTTCGTTGTTGATTTTCAGTACGGCAGCTCCCGATGTGATACCGAAAAGTTTGGCGTTCGGGAACAGCTTGCGGCTGTAAACAAACGAGAAATGCTTGATGCGCTTAGCCAGACCGAATCCGCGGTACTTGGGTTTCACAATCAGACCGGAGTTTACGACATAGGTCTTGTTACTCCAGCTCTCAATATAACAGAAACCGGCAAAATCGTCGCCACACAAGGCGATGATGGCTTTGCCTTCGAGCATTTTCTGTGAAACATATTCGGGTGAACGGCGGGCAATGCCGGTTCCACGTGCCTTACTGGACTCTTCGATAACATCAAGAATCTCCTGCACGTAATGTATGTGCTGCTTACCAGCGATATAAATGCGGATCTGCGGTTTCTCCTGCTGGTCCTCAGACTGATTATTCATTTCTTACTAAAAATTAAAAATCTCAATATTCACTAACACTTATTTCTGATTCTGTCGGGGCAACATCTTGACCAAAGCCTCGGCTACCTGATTGGTATTGTAGCCGCCACGGGGAATCACCAGAATGGTGTCATCGCCTGCAATGGTTCCCATCACTTCGGGAAGCAAAGCCTGATCAATATCGGAAGCCAATGCACTGGCGTAACCCGGTTTGGTCCGGACAACTACCAGAACCGTGCTGCACTCTACGCTCTGGACTCCCTTGATATTACGGGGCGAAACAAAATGGCGTGTCAGATTGCTCTGCATGGAAGCGGCCACATCGGGCATCACATACAGATAACCGCCATCGCTCAGACTCATCTTTACAATCTGAAGCATCTTCAGGTCGCGGCTCAGCGTGGCCTGAGTCAAACGAAATCCCCTCTGTAGTAAAATGTCAAGCAATTCCTGCTGGTTTCCGATATCGCGGGTACGGATGATATCGCGTATTGCCTGAATCCTGTCTTTTTTCTCTTTCATCTTCCTTTGTTATTAAAAAGTGGACGCAAAGTTACATATTTTTTGTATTCCGCCCAAACTTTTCTGCAAAAAAATTCAACTATCGGGTGATTTTTTGCATTATTTTGAATAACAGACTTGAATTTATGCAAAATTTACTTCAATTTTGCAATTGTTTCGGCTATTACATGAGGAAAATGTGCATATTCGAGTGCATGAACCTTCGTGGCTACCGCATGGGCATCGTCGCCGGGTTCTACCGGGCAGGTTGCCTGGAAAATAATGTCTCCGTTATCGAAAAACTCGTTTACATAATGGATCGTGATACCCGACTGTTTGTCGCCGCAACGGATAACATCTTCGTGAACGCGGTCGCCGTACATGCCCTTGCCGCAATGCAGCGGAATCAGCGCCGGATGAATATTCACAATAGCCTGCGGATATGCATCGACCAGATATTTGGGAACAAGCAGCAGATAACCGGCCAGTACAATGAAATCAATCCGATAGCGATGCATCAGCTGCATCACCAGATCGGAATCCTTCATCTGAGCGCCCGTTACAACCTCGGCAGGAATACCGAGTTTTTTAGCCCGCTCCAATACGAATGCATCGGGTTTGTTGCACACGATAAGCGCAATGCTGACCTCCTGACTACCACTGAAATAGTTTGCGATGTTCTCGGCATTGGAACCGGAACCGGAAGCAAAAATAGCGATATTTTTCATTTTTACCTTACAATTTAGCACATTTTTATAAAAAACGTGCAGTTTTGAGTAAATTCAAGCAAAAATATTTCGTGCTGTTAAAAAATTTTCGTTTCTTTGCACCATGATTTTGCGCTGCGAAGATACATATTATATTTTAAACGCGTGCGAAAATCTGATGGAATTTTTGAAAATTTATCAAATTAATCTCCATTTGAAAATAAAAAATATCAATATTAACCCTTTTAATAACTAAAGATTATGTCTGAAATCGAATCTAAAGTAAAAGAGATTATCGTTGAGAAGTTGGGTGTTGAAGAGTCTGAGGTTACCCTCGAGGCTTCTTTCACCAACGACCTTGGTGCTGATTCACTGGACACCGTTGAGCTCATCATGGAGTTCGAGAAGGAGTTCGGTATCACCATTCCTGATGATCAGGCTGAGAAGATCGCTACTGTTGGCGACGCTGTAGCTTACATCGAGAAGAACAAGGAATAATCCTTTTTTATCGAATATCAAATATCAAACACATGGGCGTACTGCGCTCAAATTTGATATTTGATATTTTTTAGTTATTGAACATTATTAGGAAAAAAATATGGAATTAAAGAGAGTTGTTGTAACAGGCCTTGGCGCCATTACCCCTCTGGGACTGAATGTCGACGAGACATGGAAGGCCCTCATTGAAGGAAAAAGCGGTTGCGGCCCCATCACCCTGTTCGACGCTTCTAAATTCAAGACCCAGTTCGCCGGTGAGGTGAAAGGGTTCGATCCTCTCCAGTACTTCGACAAGAAGGAAGTCCGCAAGGTGGATCGTTACTGCCAGTTGGCATTTGCTGCAGTTGATGAGGCTATCAAGGACAGCAAAATCGACCTCGAAAATGAGGATAAGAATCGTATCGGCGTTATTTACAGTTCCGGCATCGGCGGCATCAAGACCTTTCAGGAGGAATGCATGGACTTCAACCCGGAAGTGGGTCCCAAGTTCAACCCGTTCTTCATTCCGAAGATGATTGCCGACATTTCGGCCGGCCAGATCAGCATCCATTACGGCTTCCACGGTCCTAACTACGGAACCGTCAGTGCCTGTGCTTCTTCAACCCATGGCATGATCGACGCCTTTAACCTGCTCCGTCTGGGCAAGGCCAACATCATCGTTACCGGTGGTGCCGAATCAGCCGTTTGCGAAGCCGGTATCGGCGGATTCAACGCTATGAAGGCGCTTTCTACCCGCAACGAAGAACCTGAACGTGCCAGCCGTCCGTTCTCGGGCAGCCGCGACGGTTTCGTTCTCGGTGAAGGTTCGGGCTGTCTGATCCTGGAGGAACTGGAACATGCCAAGGCCCGCGGTGCCAAGATTTACGCCGAAGTAGTTGGCGGAGGCATGTCGGCCGATGCTTACCACCTGACCGCAACCCACCCCGAAGGACTGGGTGCCAAGCTGGTAATGAATGCAGCCCTCGAGGATGCCAACATGAAGCCTGAGGACATCGACTACATCAACGTGCACGGAACATCTACTCCTGTGGGCGACCTCTCTGAGGCCAAAGCTATCAAGGAAGTGTTCGGTGAATGGGCGTACAAACTCAACATTTCTTCTACCAAGTCGATGACCGGTCACCTCTTGGGTGCTGCCGGAGCCGTCGAGGCCTTGATTTGCGTTAAGTCGGTTGTCGAAGACATCGTTCCTCCAACCATCAACCACGATGAAGATGACAAGGACGAGAACATCGACTACAACCTGAACTTCACCTTCAACAAGGCTCAGAAGCGAACCGTACGCGCAGCCCTTTCGAATACCTTCGGTTTCGGTGGCCACAATGGTTCTATCATCGTCAAGAAGTACGCTGAATAATATTTTTACAGATGAGATATTACACCAATGTGAGCGACCTGGGGGATCTTCAGGCCGCTCTTTCTGAAGCATTAGAGGTCAAAAAGCACAGATACGACTATCAGCATCTGGGCAAGAACAAGACCGCGTTGTTGATTTTCTTCAACAACTCCCTCCGCACCCGTTTGTCAACCCAAAAGGCAGCACAGAATCTGGGCATGAACACCATCGTGCTCGATGTGAATGCAGGCGCCTGGAAACTTGAGACCGAGCGTGGAGTCATCATGGATGGCGATAAGGCCGAACACTTGCTGGAAGCCATCCCGGTAATGGGTTGTTATGCCGACATCATCGGTGTGCGCAGCTTTGCCCGCTTCGAATCGAAGAAAGATGACTACGAGGAATTGATTCTCTCGCAGTTCATCAAGTACTCGGGCAAGCCTGTATTCTCGATGGAATGTGCCACAGGTCACCCCCTGCAGGCATTTGCCGACATTATCACAATCGAGGAGCACAAGGAAGTGAAGCGTCCGAAGGTCGTTATGAGCTGGGCTCCGCATCCGGGACGTCTGCCACAGGCTGTACCGAACTCGTTTGCACAGTTTGCAGTAGCTGCAGGCTATGAGGTTGTCATCACACATCCTCACGGCTATGAGCTCGACCCACGCTTT
>JAGBQS010000101.1 GCA_017632695.1 Bacteroidales bacterium | reverse complement strand
GGTGCTTCAGTTCATCGGGCGTACCGAAGCGGCTGGATGCGGCAAAGAAGTTGGATACATGGTAGCCGAACGATCCGTAGTACGGGTGTTCCTGAATGGCCATGATCTGGATGGCGGTGTAGCCCAGACGGCGTACACGGGGCAGAACGTTGACACGGAACTCCTCGTAGGTGCCGACTTTCTCCTCATTGGTAGCCATTCCGATGTGGCACTCGTAGATCATGAGCGGATCTACCTGGGGTACGAACTGCGAATAACGGAACTTATAAGGGTGTTCGGGAGCCCAAACATGTGCCGAGAAGATCTTGGTCTGCTCGTCCTGCACGGTACGATCGGCCCATGCCGGAATACGTTCGCCTTCGCCTCCGTTCCAGTAAACCTTCAGCTTGTAAAGATCCAGATGGTGCAGTTTGTTCTTGGGGAGCACGATTTCCCAGATGCCGTTATCGCCCAGACGGGTCAGCGCATATTCGTCCTGCTCCTGCCAGTTGTTGAACGTACCGATCAGAACAATACGGGTGGCATTGGGAGCCCACTCGCGGAAGTACCAGTGGTCGCGGTCACAATGCAGACCGAAATACTCGTAGCCCGAAGCCATTGCGCTCAGGCTGCCGGTCTCCTTGGTAAGTTCGTGTTCTTTCCAGAACTGGTATTTGTATCGGCCCATAATGGCATCGGTGTAAGGCTCCAGATAAGGATCCTCGCGGATGATGCGCATGGAACGGGCGTTCAGCTTCTGCATCCAGTTTTTGATCACCTCTTCGTCCCTGGTTGCCAGAACCTCGTTGGCATACATAGGGAAAGGTGGAAAAGTCCGTTTTTTCCGTGTTCTCATAGGAATAACAGTTTATCAGATTTTTACTTTAACGATAATCTTGTGGAACTGGCCTTCGGCAATGCAGGGCTGGTGTCCGTCTTCGGGGAAGAAGATGGCAAACTGGCCGGGATGAACGTTGATGAAGGTCTGAGCCTTGTCATAATAGAAGGTGATGTCCTTCTCGGCATTGTACGGCTCACGCGGTTCCTTGAGGTCGACGGTCGGGGTGTAGCCCATCGTCTCGGTCTTTTCGATGGCAATCTGGATGTCGATGTAATCCTTGTGGGTTTCCATCTTGGCAGCCTCTTCGGTCTTGCCGGTAGCCAGCGAGTAGTTGACGAAGAGATCCTTACCGTTTAACATGATTTTGCCCGGCTCCATCTTCGAGAAGTCGGTATTCTTTACAAAATCGAAAGCCTGCTTGAAGGCTGGGTGCAAAGACTCGTACTTTGCACTGTTCTGAAGTGAATCGAGAATCATTTTTGTTAAGTTTTACGGTTAAATAATTTGGGTATTTATTTCTGTTTCGGATTATTCTTGTCCTGAGGGTCGGCCTGCTTCGGATCACGGCGCGGCTGGCGTGCCAGACTGTCGCGGAACTTACGCTCGGCCTCCTGATAGCTGTAAAGCTGCTTGGGGGTCAGTACCTTTGCAAACTTCTCCAGATAGGCTTTGTCCAATTGGGCATCCTCAATCTGCAGCTGGGCGTCCGAGAATACGGCAAAGGCATAGAGGCTGTCGGGCACATTCTCCCCGCGACGGATGCGGTGACCCACCTCGCGGCTCTTACGATAGCGGCGCATCAGCTCGCCCTTCTCCTTCTGCAGGTCTTTGTAGATTGGTACGAAACGGGCAGAATCTTCGGCCGGCAGCTGCATCTCCTTCAGGAGGAACTGCGTCTTGTGTGCCAGGAACTGTTCGAACGAAACACGGCCGCCCTGCTTGACCTTTGCGGGTTGCTGCTGTGCAAAGGATACACTTCCCACAAATGCCATCAGGCATAAACATAGGGTAAGAATTGACTTCTTCATATCGTTACTACATTATTTAATATATGTCACAATACAGGTCGTACAGATCATAGTCGTTCACCGAACCGATCAGCATCTCTTCCGCATCGCTTGCGCTAACGTCGGCCTCCTCGGTATTGGCAGCCAGCTGGGCAGCGCCCGGTGTCAGGGCATCTTCCTCTCCGACCGAATTATAGATAAAGAATCCCACACCCAGCAGGAGGACCACTGCGGCTGCAACAGCCCACCTCTGGAACAGCGGACGGCGTCCGATGACCGGCGAAGGTGTCTGGGCCGGCTGCGACTCGCGACGGTCGATTTCGGCTTCCAGTTTCTGCTGGAACTGCTGGAAGAATCCTTCCGGGACGGTCATGCCTGCGTGGCTGCGTTCGCCCTCCTTAAACTTTATTTCTTCTACTTTTTTCATAGTTTCTGATATTTTTTACACCCTTATGATACACTGACCATCCAAAGGTTTAAAATGTTTTTAATATTTTTTCACTTTTCTGTTCTGTCCGTCCGGGCGGTCAGTCTTCGAATTGCTTGAAATAGGCCGTAATCCTGTCGACGGCGAAATGATAGGATGCCTTCAGGGCTCCCACCGACGTGCCGAGAATCTCGGCCATGTTCTCGTAAGGCATCTCGTCGTAGTACCTCATGTTAAATACCTGACGCTGACGTGCCGGCAGCGTGGCAACGGCTTGGAGCAGGTGTTTCTGCGTTTCTTCGCCATCGAAGTATTTGTCGCCCTCAATCTGGTTCTGCACGTATCCTTCCGGATCGTCGAGCGTCAGGTCGCGTTCGGCCTGCATACGGGTCAGGAACGAGATGGCCTCGTTGTGTGCAATCTTATACATCCACGTGGACAGTTTGGCATCGCCCCGGAAGGTGTCAAGGTTCTCCCAGATCTTGATGAACGTGTTCTGAAGCACGTCGGCCGTATCGTCGTGGTTGATAAGAAGTTTTCGGATTTGCCAGTACAGTTGCTCCTGATAGACCGAAACCAGCTGCGAGAAGGCTTTCCTCCTCGTTTCCGGATTCATCAGATCCTGAACCAACCGTTCATCCTCTTTCAGTTCACTCATTTTGTTTAGTATTTGTTTTTGCGCAAATGCTGCGGAATTTACAATAGTTACAATTCTGTTCGTCGGCCGTCTGCCGGAAGTCGGTGGCGGGATTGAATATCTCCTGGATGAGTTTCTTCAGTCCGTCGCCGAATGCCTGTATATAGCGGCCGAAATCGGTCATGTCCTCTTCGCCATTGAGGTTGCCGTACGCTTCATCGCCCTCGCCGGGACGGTAATGCAGGCAGGTCCGGGTGCTGTCCTTTTCCTGGACAAACTCGCGCGTGAAATACAGATGCGGCTGAACCTTGAGCGTTCCGAACAGTTCGTCGGAGGAAAGATGCAATGCCGACATCTGTTCCTTGCTGAGCAGGCTGAGCATCAGGCTGTAGAACATTACCTGAAAGGCCTCCTTCGAGCAGGAGCCTTTGTCCTGAAACGCCTGCATGATACCGCCTACCTGCAGCTTGTTGGAGTTGCCGCGCTTAGGGTTGCCGGTCTTGTAATCCACTACGCGCAGGGATTCAATCCCCTGCTTGTCGCGAACGATGTCCAGACGGTCGTAGATGGCTTTCAGGTTCACTTCCAGTGCGTCGCTGACCCGATAGGTTATGTTGAACCTGCTCTCGGACTTCAGATACCGGAAAGGCGTAACCTGCCGGTCGTGCGACAATACACTCCTGACGTTGCTCAGTATCAGCTCGCAAACCAGCTGCTGATAGCCCGAACGGCCGGGATCGCCGTTGTTCTCGTTGTACAGTTCGGCCACCATCCGTCGCAGTTCTTCTCCGTCGTCGAGCGCCTTTTTCAGGGCATCGTCCATTACCCATTGTCCCTCAAAACGGTTGTAGAACCGCTCGAGCGTGGCGTGCAGGATGGTTCCGAAGCGGGAATCGTCCATCTCGTCCTCCAGTTCGTCCGACACGTCCAGACCCTCCACAAATGCCAGATAGAACTCTAACGGGCACGCCAGATACGTCTTCAGGTTGGAGGCCGACAGTGATTTCGGTCCGCCTTTCAGGAAGCGGCCCAGTTTCTGCATCACCTGCTCATCCTTGCGGACGGATACCACATAGGGATCCTCGGACGAAATGGGTGCTGCCGGCGTCCGGATTTCAATCTTTGCGTCCGACAGGTATTTCAGCTGAAGCAGATACCGGCTCGGCTCGCCGGACTGCATGCCGTCCGCGCGACAGTCGTACAGGAACACCGCCTCGCGTGCACGTGCCAGCAAGCGGTAGAAGTGATAGGCATAGACGTCGTCCCGATAGTTCTGCGTCGGCAAACCGAAGGCTTCGCGCAGCGAATTGGGTATAAATGTATTCTGAACGGGTTTCGCAGGTATTATTCCCTCGTTCATGGAAAGCATGACGATGCGTTCAAAATCGACGGCTCGGGTTTCGAGCACACCCATGACCTGCAATCCCGACAACGGTTCGCCGCTGAAGCTGACACTCTCGCCGCCAGCCAGCTTCTGGAGCAGATGCAGGAAGGTGTTCCGATGCAGATCGGTCACGCCAGCATCGGCAACCTGCTTCTGCAGGGTATCGAGCAGCGTGAGATAGTGAAGCAGGCATTCACGGTCGAGCGCAAAGGCTTCGGGACGGTTCTCGTCTTTCAGCGCAAAATACAGCGTTTTCAGGATGCTTTCCAGATAAGATACGGTCTCACTGACCGTATCAACCGGACGGAATATGTGTTGCAGTGTTGCAGTGTTGCAGTTGATGTTCAGCTTGTCCTCGGGCACCTGAAACAACCCGTTGCGCGAAATGAAAGCATGCAGATTAGCGCACGTTTCCGGCTCTAAATGAAGCAGATAGGCGTGCGAAAGAAGCGGCAGGACGGCCTTATACCAGAACGTTCCCGTTTCACTTCCCGGACGACGGAAATAATTGTTCTGCAGGTAGATGATTGCATCGATCAGGGCTGAAGCCGAAGTGGAACGCAGGCCGTAGCCCATGGTTACATTATAGTCGCCAAAATCCGAGGGGATGGCGTACAGAACGGCATTGAGCAGTTTCTCGTCGGGCAGCACAACGGCTGTCTGTATGGCCTGCTCCTGCGTCCACGATGCCGATCCGACCCATTGCCGGAGGAATGCCGACGCCTCGGTGGCCTGCCCTACGGCCGACGGTACCGCCATCTGCACGATGCGTTTCTCTCCGTCGGGCACAAATCCGGCACGCTCCTCTTCCGGAGTGAGTGCGTTCGGGAAGTCCTTCAGGTTGGCGCGGACAAACGGGAAATTCCGGACACGTTCATCGCCGTAATCCCAGCAGAACTCTATCTTGCCGGTTTTCTGAAGAATCTTCAGCAGTTCGCGTTCGGCGCCGTTGATGGCCGTGATGCCGACTAATACCATCCTGGCGGGCAATGCTTCGAGCTGCTCCTGCAAGCCGCCCAGTTTCAGCTGTTCGACCACCGTGCGCTGCAGCATGCCTTCGTACGCAAGACCCTCCTTTCTGAGCGAAGTCCGGAAGCGCGAATAGACATCGTACAGAATCTCCCATGTCTGCACGAAGGCCTCTTTCATGGGCTTGTGTTCTGTTTCCCAAGGCTTTACGTTGCTCCAGAACGTACGGAGTGCTTTCAGGAACTCCTCGTCGAAGCCCTTGAACCGCTCATCGATCTCCTTGATGTCGCGTACATTCAGAAAGACGTCCCGCGCATCGGCCAGATACTTGTCCACATCGTCAAAGTCGCGCAACAGCATCTCGCCCCAGAAGATGAATTCCTCGAACGACTCGTCGCGCTGCTTCCCTTCGGGCATTTTTACGGCCTTTACCTCTTTATATATGCGGAAGAGGCGGAACAGCAGCTCGGTCCTGCTGGCAACACGGATATCGGAAAACAGACTGAACAGATCGCCGATGGTCACCATCTGCGGAGCCAGCATCGGCTGCTTTTGGTTCAGTTCGTTCAGATACTGGAAAAAGAACAGACCGGACCTCCGGCTCGGAAATACAAACATGTAGTCGGCTATGCGGAGATAGTCGACCGCCCCGTCCGCCTTGCGTGGAAGCGGATTGAAATAGTGATGGGCTACTGTTTGTAAAAATTGGGTCATTACGGTCTTGTATTTGGGTGCAAAAATACATTTTTTATTTGGCCGATGCAAGTTTTTTAAGTTTTTTTTGTGATTTTAAGCAAGAATCATTATATTTGCACCCGTTAAATAGCCGAAAATGAGATTATCTTTCCGTCCTTATCCCCTGCAATTGCGACATACCTTTACGGTTGCAACCTGTTCCAGATCGGCCACTCCCGATGTGCTGGTCGAACTGTACCATGAGGGTTTTGTCGGCTACGGAGAAGCCTCCATGCCTCCCTATCTGGGCGAGAGCATTGAGAGCGTGTGCGACTTTTTGCGGAAAACCGACCTGTCGGCGTTCACCGACCCCTTCCGGACGGAGGAGATTCTGGCGTACATCGACGCCATTGCTCCTGGAAACTGCGCCGCCAAGGCTTCGGTGGATATTGCCCTTCACGACCTGCAGGGCAAACTGCTGGGCAAGCCGCTTTACGAGATGTGGGGTCTTACTGCCGATTTCGACCTGCCTACCACCTATACGATAGGCATTGATACCCCGGAGGCGGTGGTTCAGAAGGTGCGCGAAGTGGAAGGCCGTTTCCGCCGGCTGAAGATCAAGGTGGGCGTTCCCGGCGATCATGAAATGGTGCAGGCCATCCGTTCGGTTACTGATCTGCCGCTGACCGTGGATGCCAATCAGGGCTGGACAGACCCGCAGAAGGCCCTCGACGAAATTCAGTGGCTCGCTTCGCAGGGTTGTATCATGGTGGAACAGCCCCTGCCGAAACAGAACCTCAGGGATCATGCATGGCTGACTGCCCGTTCGCCCCTGCCCATTGTGGCCGACGAGTCCGTACAGCGTCTGCCGGATGTGCAGCGTATTGCCGACAGCTTCAGCGGCATTAATATCAAACTGATGAAATGTACCGGCCTGAACGAGGCACGGAAGATGATCGGCGAGGCGAAACGGTTGGGCCTGAAGGTGATGCTTGGCTGCATGACCGAAACCAGCTGTGCCGTCAGCGCTGCCGCCCAGTTGGCTTCGGAAGCCGATTTTGCCGATCTGGACGGTAATCTGCTTATCAGCAACGATCCGTTTGAAGGCATGCAGATTGTGGACGGAAACATCCGTCTGAATGCGTTGCCGGGCATCGGACTTCGGGTTAAGCAGGAAAAATAGTCCTTTATAACAGAAACATCGGAAACAGATAATTCGGAAATAAACAGAAATAAAGCATACAGAACAGACAGATCATTATGGAACAGATACAATCCTGGTTCGGCGAAAGTGCCGTTCATACCATTTCCGGCTATGCCGTCACTTTCTGCAAGAACGTCGTTGTTGCGCTCATTATTTATTTTGTAGGCAAATGGCTGGTCAGGAAGCTGGTTTCGCTCATCGAGAAACTGCTTACCAAACGCAAGGTGGAGCCGTCGCTGAAGGGGTTCCTCTCGAGCGTGATCCAGGTGTGCCTTTGGGGCTTGCTGATTATTGCCATCATCTCGGTGCTCGGCATCGAGACCTCTTCGTTTGTAGCACTGTTTACAGGCGCCGGTATGGCCATCGGTATGGCTATGAGCGGCACGCTCAGCAACTTTGCCGGCGGCGTGATGATCCTCCTTTTCAAACCGTTCAAGGTGGGCGATTACATCAAGGCTCAGGGCTACGAGGGGAAAGTTCGGGAAATCCAGATTTTCAATACCATTCTCACCACGTTCGATAACCGGACCATCATCATTCCGAACGGCGGACTCTCGACCGGCTCGATGGAAAACGTCAGCAAACAGAAATACCGTCGCGTTGACCTCAGTTTCGATTTTGCCTACGGCACTGATTTCGAAGTGGTTAAAAAGGCTGTTGCCGAGATTCAGGACCGTTGCCCGGAAATCATCAAGGAACCTGTAAAGGACGATCCTGCGGTTACGGCTCCCTGGCAGGGATTGTCGAATATGGGTGAGAGCGGTGTCACCATTTCAACCCGCAGCTGGTGTCTGAGCACTGATTATTTTACGGTCGTCGGCTATATGAACTATACGGTTTATCAGGAACTCCGCAATTCCGGATTCATGTTCCCGTTCAATCAGCTCGACGTGCATCAAAAACAATAAACTATGATACAGTCACTCCTCTCCTTTCTCGACGCTTCGCCCGTCAATTACTTTGCAGTTGCAACCCTCGAAGAACGCCTTTCGGCTGCCGGTTTCCATAAACTGGATGCAGCCCAGCCGATGCCGGAACTGCACGCCGGCGATCAGGTATATTTTACCAAGAACGATTCTTCGCTGTATGCTTTCCGGATTGGCCAACAATCATTGGCAGATGGTGGTGTACGCATGATTTGCGCGCATTGCGACAGTCCGACATTCCGCGTGAAACCCCATCCGGAAATGATGGGCGACGGACGCCTGGTACGTCTTAATACGGAGGTGTACGGCGGCGCTATCCTCTCAACGTGGTTCGACAGGCCGCTGTCGCTGGCGGGACGTGTCATGCTGCGCAGTTCCGACCCGATTCATCCCGTTACCCGGCTGCTCCGCATTGACCGTCCGATTCTGACGATTCCCAATCTGGCAATCCACTTCAACCGCGAGGTGAACGATGGCGTGAAGATCGGTAAGCAGAAGGATGTGCTGCCCATTCTGGGAATCATCGGCGAACAGCTGGAACACAACAACCTGCTGCTGAACCTGATTGCCAAAGAACTGCAGGCTGATGCAGCCGATATCCTGGACTTCGACCTCTATCTGTACGATACAACCAAGGCTCAGACCATCGGTCTGAACAATGAATTTGTACAGAGCGGACGGTTGGACGATCTCTCGATGGTGCAAGCCGGACTGGAAGCCCTCCTGAGCGAACCGGCCGCAAAACAGAACGGCCACACGCAGGTGCTTGCCATCTTCGATAACGAAGAAACCGGCAGCGGAACCAAGCAGGGGGCCGGAAGCCCGTTCCTGCGCAGTCTGCTGGAAAGGCTGGTGCTGGCTCAGGGCGGCAAGGAGGACGACTTCTACCGTTGCATTGAAAACTCGTTCATGGTCAGCGCCGACAATGCTCACGCCTGGCATCCGAACTACAGCGAGAAATATGATCCGACCAACCATCCGGTGATGGGCGGCGGACCCGTCATCAAGTTCAATGCTGCCCAGAAGTATGCAAGCGATGCGGATTCGGCTGCCGTGTTTGCCGAAGTCTGCAGACTTGCCGGCGTGCCTTGCCAGAAGTTTGTGAACCACAGCGATATAGCCGGAGGCAGTACCCTGGGTAATATCCTGACCGGCAGCATCCCGCTGCGCGGCGTTGATATGGGTAATCCGATTTGGGCGATGCATTCTGTCCGGGAAACCGGAAACTGCAACGATCAGATTTATTGTATTAAAGCTTTTTCGAAGTTTTTTGAACTGTAAGCGCAATTTTTTTAAAAAAGTTGCACAAAAATTTGGATTGTTCGAAAATAGAATGTAACTTTGCCGCGAAATCGAATTCACTAACCTCTAAAAAAGACTGAAAATGGGAGACAAAACCAAAGTCACCATCTATGATTTGGCGCAGAAGCTTGGAACAACAGCTTCTACGGTATCACGAGCTCTGCAAGACAATCCCCGCATCAGTGCAAAAACCCGCGAGGCAGTCAAACAAATGGCGCGTGAGTTGAACTATATCCCCGATCCTGTTGCGCACCATTTGCGTACCGGCCGTGGAAATGTGCTGGGTATTATTGTACCCCGTATAGACCGAAACTTCTTTGCAACAATCATCAGTTCTTTCCAGACCGTAGCCCAAAAGGCAAATTTCCAGATTATCATTGCTGCCAGCAACGAGAATGCGGACGAAGAACGGGCTGCTCTGCGCGCACTTATCCAGAAGAAGGTGGACGGCGTTGCCATTTCCCTTTCGGTCAATACGCAGAATGCTACGGAATATACAGATCTGTGTTCACTGCACAAGATTCCGCTGGTATTCTTCGACCGTCTGCCTATCGACAGTCAGGACTATGATACGGTTTCGAACGATAATTTCCAGATCGGCTACGATGCCGTTCTGCAGCTGCATCGTCGCGGATGCCAGAGAATCGGACATTTTGCAGGACCTATGTCGCAGCGTTCCTACATTGACCGTTATCGCGGTTACCGTAAGGCGCTGGAGGATCTGCATCTGGAATATCGTCAGGAGTGGGTCATTCCGGGTATTACCATCGAGACCGGCTACGATGCCGCACAGAAGATCCTGCAGATGCAGGACCGTCCGGACGGTATTTTCTCGGCGGGCGACTTCCCCGCCATTACGGCGATGGACACCTTCCGCAAGAAGGGCTTGAAGATTCCGGGTGACATTGCTATTATCGGTGTTGCCAACGAGCCTTTCGATGCCTATCTGAATACGCCGTTGTCGTCGGTGGAACTGAACCAGCAGCGGATGGGCGAAATTACTGCCAACATCCTGCTTTCGCGCATCAAGAACGATGACGATAATCCGGAATACGAATCGCCTACACACATGATTGTGAAACACGATCTGATACTGAGGGAATCGTGCATCTGATCAGGCAAGTGTTACAGAGCCCGGATGATTTTACACATTATTTATTTTAAAGGAAATCACTAACATTTTTAAATACTAACAGATTCAACAATGAAAACAAATTACGAACTTCGCTATGCATCACATCCTGAGGATGCCAAGCATTATGACACAGCCCGGAACCGCAAGGAGTTTCTTATCGAGAAGGTCTTTTCGGCTGATGAGGTGAATATGGTTTATTCAATGTACGACCGTATGGTTGTAGGCGGTGCTATGCCTGTCAATGAGGCTCTTCCGCTGGAGGCCATCGATCCGCTGAAGGCTCCTTATTTCCTGACCCGTCGCGAAATCGGCATCTTTAATGTAGGCGAAGGTGCAGGTGTTGTCAGCATTGAGGGAGAAGGCGACTTTGAACTGAACTTCAAGGAGGCTTTGTATATCGGCCGCGGTGACCGTAACGTTACCTTTAAGAGCAAGGATGCCGGCAAGCCAGCCAAGTTCTATTTCAACTCGTGCACAGCACACACCTCCTATCCTACCAAGAAAGTAACTAAGGTTGAGGCTGAGCAGTGCGGCGCTATCCTGAAGCTGGGTTCGCTGGAAGGCTCGAACGACCGTGTCATCAACCGTATGCTGGTTAATCAGGTATTGCCTACCTGCCAGCTGCAGATGGGTATGACCGAACTGAAGCCGGGTTCTGTATGGAACACCATGCCGGCACACACCCATAGCCGTCGTATGGAAGCTTACTTCTACTTCGATATTCCGGAGGATCAGGCTGTTTGCCACTTTATGGGCGAACCGCAGGAAACCCGCGTTATCTGGATGAAGAAGGACGAAGCCGTACTTTCGCCTGAATGGTCAATCCACAGCGCTGCCGCTACTCACAACTATACCTTCATCTGGGGTATGGGTGGCGAGAACCTGGACTACAGCGATCAGGACTGGTACAAGGAAACTGATTTGAAGTAATACATAATACTAAACTACATTAAACTATAAACTATGGGAATCCTTACAATTCTTGTTGCAATTTTGTGCGGCTATCTATGCTACACATTGGCAAACAAATGCGGCTATAATGCCGTCATTGCACTAATTTTAGGCTTGATTTTCAACATTTTAGCACTTGCCGTCTATTTAATTCTTTACTTGGTAAAGAAGTAAACTTATTTTTAATTTAAATTTTTCAAAAGAAATGACATCTCTGAAAGATTTTTCTCTGGAAGGTAAGAATGCCTGGATTACAGGTGCTTCCTATGGTATTGGTTTCAACATTGCCAAGGCTTTCGTTGCTGCAGGCATCAAGACCATCATCTTTAACGATATTAACGAGGAGGCTCTGCAGCGCGGTCTGGCCAACTATAAGGAGGCCGGTATCACCAACGTGAAGGGCTATGTGTGCAACGTGTGCGACGAAAACGCAGTTGCCGAACTCGTTAAGAAGATTCACGCCGAGGTCGGTCAGATTGATATTCTGGTGAACAACGCCGGTATCATCAAGCGCATCCCTATGCACGAGATGAAGCGCAGCGAGTTCCAGGCTGTCATCGACGTCGATCTGGTTGCTCCTTATATCTGCTCGGCAGCTGTTGTTCCTGAGATGATGGAGCGTCGCGAGGGTAAAATCATCAACATCTGTTCGATGATGTCTGAACTGGGTCGCGAGACCGTTTCTGCCTATGCAGCAGCCAAGGGCGGCCTGAAGATGCTGACCCGCAACATCTGCTCGGAGTACGGCGAGTACAACATCCAGTGCAACGGCATCGGCCCAGGCTACATTGCTACGCCACAGACTGCTCCGCTGCGCGAACGCCAGCCGGACGGAAGCCGTCACCCATTCGACAGCTTCATCTGCGCCAAGACTCCTGCCGGTCGCTGGTTGGAGCCTGAGGAGCTTGGCGGTCCTGCCGTATTCCTGGCTTCGCACGCTTCGGATGCTGTTAACGGACACGTACTGTACGTGGATGGCGGTATCCTGGCATACATCGGCAAGCAGCCTAAGTAATGTTCAAAGCTTGTAGAACAATTATCTTTGTTTGAAATGCGCAATTTATTTTTATACATGGTAGCCGGAGTCACTCTGGCTGCCTGTCATTCTAACCCAGTCACTTTCGAAGTTCAGAATCCCTCTGATTTTGAACGTGTTGAAGAACTGGTAGAGGTTCAGTTACCGAATGACGCTGCCAAGCTCGGCAAACTGGTTGACAGCAAGGGTCAGGAGATTCCCTATCAGCTTACTGCCGACGGACGTCTGCTGTTCCAGGCAACTGTTCCTGCTCAGGGAACCGCTTCTTACCAGATGTTGGCCGATCAGCCGGCATCGTCGGTTACACCCAAAACGGCTGCCTTCTTTTTGGGCGACCGTCGCAAGGATGATTTTGCCTGGGAGAACGATAAGGCCGCATATCGTATGTACGGTCCTGCCTTGCTTCCGGAGAATCCTTCGAGTGGCGTTGACCTTTGGCTGAAACACTCTTCGGAACTGACTGCCGACGCGATGTACAAGCAGGAAGAAGCCGGCAAGCCTTACCATATTGATTACGGTTTGGGTATTGACAGCTACAAGGTGGGTCACGCTGCCGGTTGCGGCGGTGTTGCCATTCTGGCTGACAGCGAGGTTTGGCCTGGCGGTCCTTTCAAGACTTACGAGATTCTGCAGGAAGGTCCGTTGCAGACCGTCTTCCGTTTGACGTACGACAGTGTTCAGGTTGCCGGTCAGGTGCTGAACGAAGTGATTACCGTTACGGTTAATGCCGGTTCGCAGGTAAATAAAGCTGAGGTTCAGTTTACAGGCACGGATGTTCCCGGCATGCAGACAGGCGGAGCTGTCTTCCTTCACGATGAGGTGGATAATCTGGTGGACGGACAGGAAGCCGGATTCGGTTATCTGGCCTATTGCGAAAATGCTACCAGCGATAAGGGAATCTACAGGATTCATCAGGAGCAGGGCATCGATGCCAACACGCTCGACTTTGGCCGCAACTATGTTGCCATACTGATGGCAGGCGCCAAGCCTTGTCTGGTAGGAAATACCGCTACCATCGTAAATGATTACCAGATGGGCGATACTTTCACGTATTACTTTGGCGGCGGCTGGAGCAAGCGTGACTTTAAGACCGACGAAGAATGGATTGAAGCTACCCGCAAAACCGCTCAGGCTCTCTCCTGCCCTCTGACTGTTACAGTTAAATAAGTTATTAACTAATAACTGATAACTAATAACTAGTAACTATTAACTTATTATTGATAAGCAAAAGCGCAACCCCTCAGGGCTGCGCTTTTGCTTATCAATAATATTCTATTTCTCTCAGCAGGATCATTCGAGGAACCGTTTCGTCGTTGAAATACTCATAACACTTCAACCAGTTTCCATGTTTGTCGAAATTGTCGAATGTGTACCGATAGGTACGGTGGCTGCCTTTCATGAACGGATATGGATGGAACCCATACAACCGAACGATACGGTCTTCTTTGTCATATATGTACTCCATTTCCAGTTCGTTGTTTTTGTATGAACGGTACAGGCGTCCCTTGGTATCGTACTCATATGAATGGGTTTCGTTCGGGAAATCAATCCGGGTAACCTTGTCTTCCTTATTGTAGAAGAAAATAGGTTCTTCTGTACTACCTTTATACTTGGCCTCGTTGATAAACTTGTAATGCCCGTTGTCCAGATAGACAACCGTAAACTTGTCCATGTTTCCGTCGGGGTTGGTCCGAATCCGATAGGTTCGCTTATCGCCCAGGTACTGATCCTCATACACCCATCGTTTCCCGATTTGGATGTTATCGTATACAGTTCGGAGTATTCTTGTCTTGTCTTTGTCGTATTCGTATGTGTTGTGGAAAACCATTTGGTCATTCTCGAACCCTTTTTCATCAATCAGTTTGAGACCGTCGTAGGTATAGTCATAGTGCCGCATCACTGTTCCTGTGCTGTCGGCATTGATAATGCTGGTCCACAGTCCGTACTCGTTGAATGTAATCTTTCGCATCGGATAAACAATCTTGTTTTCGCGTTCGCCCTGTACGAAAGTACTGCCGACAAACTGTCCGTCGGCTGTCTGAACCACATCGTAATATCTGTCAGTAAAAGATGCAACATCCCCTTTCAAACCAAATCGCAACCTATCGGTAGCTGTATTTTGATCTGATTTGCACCCCACACATAGGATTCCGGTCAATAGTATAGGTAATAATAATCGCTTCATATGTAAGGTCATTTGTTTATAAACGTAAAGTAAGACGACGAATTTTATTGCAAGTTTATACGATGCAAAATTATACATAATTTTCATTAGTTGTTTACAATGAATGCCAAATAATTGTTTCTTTTTGTAATTAATGTGTGATTTTAGCACAGGGAGATTGCAATTTACATAGTTTTCTTTTATAATGTGGCGAATAAAGAAGAGAGAAATAACAAGTTATATAATTGCCATTCCCTATCAGGAAGTATAAATTTTGACTGGCCTGAAAAAACAGCAGAATTACTGAATTGATTTTTTGTATTTATTACACTTCGAGGAACAAATACTATCAGAAAAAGATAAGTTAAAATGAAAAAACAGATGAAATTTGCAATTAAAAGGACAAGAAATAAATTTTTTTTGTCTTAAAAACTGAAAAAAATCAAAAATAATGCTTATATTTGCGCCCGGATAGTGTAAAAAGAAT
>JAGBQS010000100.1 GCA_017632695.1 Bacteroidales bacterium | reverse complement strand
GCATCGCCAGCGGACGGGTATAATTACAGGTATTGTACAGTTTTTCGGCACGATGAGCAGCCGCCGACGGCAATGCTTCAGCGTGGGTTTCCTGGTACCGGGCAATCTTGCGGAGCGTATAAGCCAGCCGGTCATAGTCTTTCCGGACAGCCAGTTCCGTCACATAGTCCATCGACTTCTTCACAAAGAACCAGTCCTCCTCGCCCATTTCCGAAGGGATGTAATCGCCCAGTCCGTACCAATGGCCCTTGTAAGGATAAATCTTCAGGAACTGGCCGTTCAGCATCATCTGCACCACAGCCTCCTGTTCGGTTGCCTGCACGGCCTTACGGGCAGGCTTGAGCGGCTCTTTCTGCCATTGGGTCGGGAACAATACCCAACCCGAAAAGACCTGTTCGGCCGAATAACCCTGATAGGATGGCTTACCGTACAGCTTGACCGTGAAATCGCGGGCAACGGTCTGCAACGGACAGATACGCCCGTTATAGTAAACGTGCAGGTCGCAGAACTGCGAAGCGAGCGTATCGGGCAAAACCTGCGGAGCGGCAAGTGTATCGGCCGGGAAGGCAAAAAGGGCCAAAGCGAGCCAGACTGTCAGTTTGCGGAGTGCCCGACGGAACCCTTCGTCCGGCAGGACCAGCAGCAGGAACATCGACAGGAAAAGCAGGGCATAGCCGGCATACGTGATGCCGATGCCCCACGGATCGTGACTCACGGTCAGCACCGTTCCTGCCAGATCCGGATCGTAGCCTGTCTGGTAAAAACGGTAACCCTTGTACTCGCCGATACGGTTCATACTGATGCGAAGTGTATCGCTGCCGACCCGTACCACCGAAACATAGTCCATCGGCGTCGGAGTTCCGGGATAATTCAGCACCTCGAAGGTCTGCAGTTCAACCGGAAACGGGTAATCCCGGTTCTCCACTCCCTGTCGCAGCTGCACCACGTCCTGCTCGCCCCAGATACGGGTCACCAGCGAGCCTGCCAGGATCACCGCAAACGAAAGGTGCAGCAACAGCAGAACCGGCCGGCGTTGCATCTGCTGACGGAAAATCAAAACTACCGAACAGACAGCCAGCACAGCCCACAGGAAGGCAAACCACCAGGATCCGTAGATTCCGACGGCGGTACCTGTCCATTTTTCAACAAAGGTTGCAGTCACCATGACCATGATGACTACAACCAGCAGTATAAAGGGAACTTTTCTGAACATTCAATCAATAAACTCTCAGGAAAAAGATCAGATAGCATCAATGAACTCCACAATGGCGGCACGCTCGGAGGCCGACAGGTTGCGAAATTTCTCGACCGTCGAACGGGCATCGGAGTTGGCATTTCCGTGCCACATGATAGCCTCGATCACGTTACGTGCCCGGCAGTCATGCAGACGGTCGGCAGTAGCCGAACCGGTACAGATCTGATGCAGGCCGCGACCCCAGAGCGGAGTCGTACGGCACCAGCCCGTGCGGATATCGTTCTCCATAAACAGCTTGTGCTGCACAAAGTCGGTATAGGGCCAGATCTTCTGCTCCGGATAGCGCGGCATGAGCGATGTCAGCGTCCTGCCGTAATAAGGACTGGATGCGTCCTGCACCTTGAAGTTGTTCGGATCGACAACATTGTCAGGACCGGTAGTCCAGCTTGGACGGTGGCACTGGGCACAGCCGATCTGCGTAAAGAGCTTCTTGCCGTTCTGAACCGTCTCACTGTCGATGTTACGGGCAGCAGGAACTGCCAGTCCGCGGTGCCATACCATGAAGTTGATATAGTCATCGTCCGACATCTCGATGTCCTGATCGGCATCGGTCAGATAATGGAAGATACGTTCTTCGACCGACAGTTCCGCGTTGAACCAGTCTGGATGCGTCAGACTGTCGGCGCGGCTGCTGATCCAGGCGGGGAAGGCAGCCTGTACCTCAGGATCCTTCGATGCGTACGTGGCATAAATCCTGCCGTTCAGATCCAGATAGTTGTAACGCCGGTCGGAACGGGTCACGTTGGTGATGTTCCAGATAGCGTTCGAGCCTGCTGCATCCAGAATCGGGCCGCGCGACATTGCATAGGTATAACGGCGCACATACGGAGTTCCGTCGCCCTGCTTCGAGTTGGTATAGTAGTTCTTCCATTGTCCGTTCTCAAACCAGTCGGTGCGGAAGTTTTTGATGTAGCCGCGCTTATAGGCTGCCTCTTCCTTGGCCCACTGTGCCGTAATCGAGTCGTCGGGAATGGCATCGGTGATACCTGTTCCGTAAATGCCGATGGTGCTTTCCAGACGCACCTCGTAGTGACTGGTCGTAGCGTCTGAATAACCCTGGTTCAGCACGTAAACCGCCTCCTGGGGAAGG
>JAGBQS010000099.1 GCA_017632695.1 Bacteroidales bacterium | reverse complement strand
TTGACAATTGATAGTTGATAGTTGACAATTGATAGTTGATAGTTGACAATTGACAATTGCAGTTTAGGTAAATAGAAAAGGAGTGTAGCTTGTGGCTGCACTCCTTATTTATGTGTACTTAATTGAATTTGTACTAATTAAAGTTGCTGTCTGAATATTGGCGATTGGTTACGTTGCCGTTCTTACCTCCTTAGCGCAAGCGAGGCGTTGTAATAATCCGTATTGCCGGTAATGTCCTGCTCAATGTGGAGGAAGGGCGGAATCTTCAGGTCGGCGTGACACGCAATACCTTTGGTTTCGAGAATGACCAGTCCGTCGAGCTTGCCTGTGTAGGCATCGAGCTCAAAGAACTGACCTTTGTAAATAAAGCTGCGGCGACGTTTACGGATAGGGCAGCGGTAAGGATCGGCCTGCTGCAGGAGCGACTCGTAGAGGGCGTTGGTTACCTGTCGCTCGGTTACCAGCTCTTCGGTCGGAGAGATGCGCTTGCGGGTGGTGTGGATGTTGACCACGTTGCCGTTGGTGGAGCGTCGGCGCAGACGTACTTCCGTTCCGGGTTCGGCCACCAGATAGGTCTGTATGATCTCGCTCTCTGTGCAGGGAGGGAGTTCGCCCGTAAGCTTGACAATGTACTTGCGTTCTTCCTCGATGGGCTGCGGCAAACCCAGTACGGCCGAAATCTCATGAATCACGCGGTTCATCTTCTGCTCGAAGTCTTCACCGTTATTTATTACGCGCAGGTGCGGGTGACCCGTCCAGGCCTCGATCACCTTGCGGTCCAGTTCGCGGGCAATGGCCAATCCGGCCTCGTCGGCCTTCTCGTAGCGCTGGGCGTTGTTGGCTGTGGTGTAGAACTGTTCGGCACCGTCGGCAGCACTTACCAGATGCAGGACGGCGTCGTAGCGCGAACCGGTGCGCAGTTCTTCGGTCGAAGTCCCGCAGGCCTGGGTCAGTTCGTTCCACATCTCAGCTGAAATGTATGCCGAAATATCCATCGCGCCGCGATCGCACACAATCACGCAGGGCTCCGTGCAGGTCTGCGCCAGACGCATCACCTTGTCCTCGAGCTCCAGCTGCGTTTCCAGAATCACCTTCTCGCCTTCGTAGTAGAAGTCTTTGTTGTCGGTCAGATAGTTCCAGCCAGATTGTGTGATCATGGTCGGAACCTCAGGTACCATGAATACTTTATAGCCCAGAGCCGAGAAGTGTTCGTTGATGCGTACCAAAGCGGTGGTCTTTCCCGCACAGGGACCTCCTGTCAGGACAATGCGTTTGATTGATGTCATAGTTGAATTTATTTTTGAGGCAAAGGTACACGATTTCGGCCAAAAATGCAAATTTGTCGGCCAAAAAATTGGTGGTTCCGATAAATATCGCTAACTTTGCGCATTGAAAGTAAAACCCAAAATGCAAACCGTTCTTCTTCATTGCTGCTGCGCGCCATGTTCGAGTGCCATCCTGGAGTGGATGCTGGCACACGATACGGAACCCGTTCTCTTTTATTGCAATCCGAACATCTTTCCGGCTGAGGAATAACGGATCCGGAAGGACGAGATTACCCGTTATGCCGGAAAACTGGGCTTGAGAATCATCGACGATGATTATGATCATGCCGGCTGGTTAGAGGCTATAAGGGGTATGGAACATGAGCCGGAGCGGGGCGCCCGTTGTCTGCAGTGCTTCCGGATACGCTTGCTGCGTGCCGCACAGAAATGTTCGGAACTGGGTCTGGGTGTGTTTACGACTACTTTGGCTTCCAGCCGGTGGAAGAGTCTGGAACAGATCAACGCAGCCGGAGCGTGGGCAGCACAACAGGTAAACGAAAGCCCCCTTTGCACCCATCCTGTACGGTTTGACGACAGGAACTGGCGTAAAGGAGGTTTGCAGCAACGGCGTAATGAATTGCTGAAGGAAAACGGATTCTACAACCAGCTGTACTGCGGTTGCGAATTTTCACTGGAGGCGATGCAGCGGAAACAGGCTGCGCTGGCTCAAAGGGAACCGGTCAGTCCTGCAGACGGGCTTTCTCGTACTCCGTCATGCAGTCTATCAGACCCTGCATGTTCTTTGAGTGGAGAATAGCCTGCGAGATTCCGCGATACTGGAAGGCATAGAGGAAGTCGAGCGAGATATCGTGTTCCTTGAGTTCCTTCAGGACGCGGCTCATGGAGCCCGGTTCGTTAGGCACATTCAGTGAATAGACGGGTGTCAGCTCGACGAACAGATCGAGCGTCTTCAGCGTTTCGGCTGCACGGTTGACATTGTCCACAATCAGACGCAGAACACCGTATT
>JAGBQS010000098.1 GCA_017632695.1 Bacteroidales bacterium | reverse complement strand
GGAATCAGATAGAAATCATCTACCTCGCAGTGGTACATCTGTCCCTCCTTATCGGGCAGCTGGCCTGTGCCGTAGCCCGAATCCTTGTTCACAACCGTTGGCGGCATAATCTCCTCGTAGCCGGCCTTGCCAGCCTCGGTGAGGAAGAAGTTGATGAGGGCACGCTGCAGACGGGCACCCAGACCGCGGTCAACAGGCAAGCCGGCACCTGTAATCTTTACACCCAGATCGAAGTCGATCAGGTTCAGGTTCTTGGCAACCTCCCAGTGTGGCAGCTTGGCATCCGGATAGTCAGGGTTGACGGTCCAGTTACCTACCTTGTCCTCGCCCAGCACACATTCCTTGAGGTTGGACTTCACTACCCAGTTGTCTTCGGCACAGGTACCTTCCGGAACCTCGTCGTAAGGAATATTCGGGATCTGGCAGAGCATGGCATTAATCTGCTGCTCGAGCTCAGCCTTCTTGTCGTCCAGCTGCTTGTTGGTGCCCTTCAGGGCAGCTACCTCAGCCTTAGCCTCTTCGGCCTCGGCTTTCTTGCCTTCTTTCATCAAGGCTCCGATGCTCTTGGCAAGCTGGTTGCTCTTGGCGAGGTTATCGTCGAGCTCCTTCTGAGTGGCACGACGCTCCTGATCCTTGGCAATCACGGCATCGATGGCCTCCTTAGCACCATTGAAGTGCTTCTTGTTCAAACCGGCAATTACGCGATCGTACTGCTCGGTAATCAATTTCAGAGTAAGCATATCTTTATATTTTTAAAATTGGGATTGACAATAAAAAAAAGGACAACCGACAACTGTTTGTTCAATTGTCAATTGCCCTTAGGTGGTCGATTCAATTGAACTTAGCTCAGAGGTTCAACTGAAACATACGACTTGTTCTCACGCTTGCGGGTGAAAACCACCTTGCCGTCAATGAGAGCGAAAAGCGTATCGTCCTTGCCCAAACCTACGTTCTGGCCTGGGTTGTGCTTGGTGCCACGCTGACGAACGAGGATGTTGCCAGCCTTAACGATTTCGCCACCGAACTTCTTAACACCGAGTCGTTTGCTATGTGACTCACGGCCGTTCTTCGAACTACCTACACCTTTTTTGTGTGCCATAGTGCTTCTTTTCCTTTCTTTTTAAGTAAGCGAAAACGCTTGGTTATGCAACAATCGACTTAATTAACACCTCGGTAAAGTGCTGACGAGAACCGATGAGCTTATCGAAGCCCTTGCGACGGATCTTGTGGAACACCTTAATCTTCTTGCCGCGTACCTCAACCTGAGAAACTTCGGCTACTACTTTGGCACCCTTTACAACAGGAGTACCTACGGTGATGGCACCGTCATTGTTAACGAGGAGAACCTTCTCGAAGGTGAGCTCGTCGCCAACCTTTGCATCTGCGATGTTCAATACGCAGATCTTCTGATCTGGCTCAACAGCGAACTGCTGGCCCTGAATCTCAACAATTGCGAACATTTGTTCAATAAAAACTTTAATAGTTTCTCCGCGAGGCGAGTACCCAAACGTCGGGTTCTGCTTTATTGGAGCCTCAACTCGGAATCAGCGCGCAAAGATAGGTATTTTTGCGATATACCGGTTACCTAAAAGGTAAGAAAAATCCGGATTTTCCGATTTTTTTGTCTTTTCTTCCCGATTTTTCAAGCCGGACTTTACAATTTCGGTATTTATTTTCGAAGCTTCCCGCCCGGCTCGCGTCCGAAGTCGAAAAGCTCGGAAGGTTCGTGGCACTCGTCGATGATCTGCTGCAGGCGGGCAGCCACATCGGGATGCCCGGCTGCCACGTTATGGTCTTCGTGAATGTCGGTGGAGAGGTCATAAAGCTCGAAGACCGGATTGCCGGTACCAACCTCCAGACGGATGCCTTTCCAGTTGCCCAGGCGTACGGCCTGCTTGCCGTTCTGCTCGTGGAACTCCCAATACAGGTATTCGTGCTCCTGCTGGCCCTCCTGTCCCAGCAACGCAGGCAGGAACGAGATGCCGTCGGTGTGCAGCGGCTTCCGGTAACCAGCCAGTTCGGCAAACGTGGGCAGCATATCCCAGAACGCCATCAGATGGTCGTTGTCCTTGCCTGCCTCCACATGACCCGGATATGCCATCAGCATGGGCATGCGGATGCCGCCTTCGTACAGGTCGCGCTTAATGCCGCGGTACGGGCCGTAGCTGCGGAAATAATCGGGCTTGGCACCTCCCTCCTTGTGCGGGCCGTTATCGGAAGTGAAGATAAGCAGCGTGTTTTCGGCGATGCCTAACGAGTCCAGCAGATTCATCACATCGCCCACGTACCTGTCCATGCGCGTTACCATGGCGGCAAAGGATGCCAGCGGACGCTCGGTGCTGCCGTAAGCACCCTTCTTGGCCGGATTCGGACAAATGAACGGCACCTCGTCGGCGGCAGGGATCTCGCGGCAATAGCGTTCGTAAACGCTGTCGTGCGGCAGGATCAGCTCGGCATGCGGCAGGGTATACGACAGGAACGTGAAGAACGGTCCGCCGGCATGGCTGCGGATAAACTGCAGGGCTTCCTGATGAATGGTATCGGCCGAATAGGTCACCTCCTGCTGCTCATAGTTCTGCGGCAGTTCGATGCGCCGCAAGCCGTCCCAGAGGTGGTCGGGGTAATAGTCGTGTGCCAGGGTCTGGCAGTTATAGCCGAAGAACCGGTCGAAGCCGACCTTGGTCGGATCGGAAACGGAGCCCGGATAACCCAGTCCCCACTTGCCGAAGCAACCCGTGGCATAACCCTGCTCACGGAACATGCTCGCCATGGTGAACGTGCCTTCGGGCATGGCTACCTGTCCTTCCGGGTCGGCCGCCTTGTTGCCGCGCACCGATGCGTGGCCGGTGTGCAGACCCGTCATGAGCGAGCAGCGGGAAGGAGCCGATACGGCAGTGCCGGCGTAGCACTGGGTGAAACGCATGCCGCGTTCGCGCAGGCGGTTCAGGTTCGGAGTGTGAATCTGCGTCTGTCCGTAGGGTTCCACGTCGCCGATGCCCAGATCGTCGGCCAATATATAAATAATGTTGGGACGCAGGGCCTCTTTCTTCTGTTCAGTTTTAGCCTGGCAGCCGGTCAGGGCAGTTGCTGCGCCCAGCAGGCAGCCGGCATATCCGAGTTGTTCAAGATTCATAGGTTCAGTTCGTTTTTCAGTTGTTGCATATAGGGTGCTGTGTGTTCGAAGAACATCCGATAGCCCTCGCACAGCCAGTTCAGACCGGGTTCGCCGCAGGCATCCGTCAGCAGTCGGTTCTTGGGACATTCGCCCCGGCAGAGCTGCAGCCAGCGGCACTCGCGGCACTGGCGCGGCAGGGAGGTTTCCTTCTGTTGTCCGAAAGCCCGCTGGCGGGGTAGCTCGATGAGGTCGGCCAGATGCTGCTCGCGGATGTTGCCAAGCCTGTAAGCGGCCGATACAAAATGGTCGCAGCTGTACACCTCGCCGTTCCATTCCATCGCCAAGGCGTGGCCGCATTGCCTGCCTAATGTGCAGACACCCGGCACCTCGCCTACCCAGTTGGCCAAAGTGGCATCGAAGAGCTGGACGAATACCTGCCCGACGTCGTCCGCTTCCCACCAGGCATCGAACACTCCGTTGCAGAACCCGCCCCATTGCAGAGCCGAAACGGATTCGGGTGTCATCTGCAGGGTGTGCGGATTGCGTTCCACAATGGGCGTAAACTGCAGGTACTGGCAGCCGATGCTTTTGAAGAAGGAATAAAAGGCCTCGGGCTGTCCGGCATTCAGGCTGTTCACCACCGACATTGCATTCCACTGTACCCCGAAGCGCTGCAGTTTCTCAATGCCGCTCATCACCTGCCGGAACGTCGGTCCGCCGCCGCGCATTCTTCGGAAAGCATCGTGCAAGGGTTCGGGTCCGTCGATGGAGACACCGACCAGCCATTCTTCGTCGTGCAGGAAACGGCACCAGTCATCGGTCAGCAGGGTTCCGTTGGTTTGCAGGCAGTTGCTGACGAGATGTCCCTGGGCATACTGCTGCTCGAGGCGCATAGCCTTCCGGTAGAAACCTAACGGCAATAAAGTGGGTTCGCCGCCGTGCCACACAAAGACCACCTCGTGTGTGGGCTGTGCCTCGATGTATTGCCGAATGGCGGTTTCGAGAACGGAAAAGTCCATTTGCGCCTTGTTTGCCGCATCCGGATACAGTTCTTTCCGGTCGAGATAATAGCAATAGCGGCATGCCAGATTGCACCGCGCTCCGGCGGGTTTCAGCATGAGCGAGAACGGTCGGAGGTATGGACTGACGGCTTTCACGTTTGCTTAATCGTGGTGATAGGGCTCGCCATGCATGATGGTGCAAGCCCGGTAAATCTGTTCGACCAGAAAGAGACGAACCATCTGATGCGAGAAGGTCATCTTCGAGAGGGAAATCTTCTGCTGGGCGGCTTCGTAAACCCTGGGCGCAAAACCGTAGGGTCCGCCAATCAGGAAGACCAGCCGCTTCGGAACCGTGTGCATCTTCTGTTCGATGAACTGGCTGAACTCGCGCGACGTAAATTCGCGTCCGCGTTCATCGAGCAGCACCAGCACATCGCCCGGCTGCAGTTTCTCGAACAGCATGTCGGCTTCGCGCTCCTTCTGCTGTTCCTCGCTCAGGTTGCGGGCATTTTTCAGGTCGGGCAGTTCCTCGAT
>JAGBQS010000097.1 GCA_017632695.1 Bacteroidales bacterium | reverse complement strand
GCTGCACCGGCAAAAGGAGCAAAGTACTGGAGGGCTGCAGAATCGGCTGCGGTAGCTGCTACCACGCAGGTGTAAGGCATAGCGCCTTTCTCTCGCAGTGTCTGTACCAGGCTGGCAACAGTCGAACCTTTCTGTCCGATAGCCACGTAAATACAATATACGGGCTCGCCCTTTTCATAATTATCCTTTTGGTTGATAATCGTATCGATAGCGATGGCCGTCTTACCTGTCTGGCGGTCACCGATAATCAATTCACGCTGTCCGCGACCAATCGGAATCATAGCGTCTACAGCCTTCAAACCGGTTTGCAGAGGCTGCTTTACGGGCTGACGGAATACTACGCCCGGGGCCTTGCGCTCCAAGGGCATTTCGAAGGTTTCGCCCTCAATGGGACCCATACCGTCGAGCGGCTCACCCAAAGGATTAATGACACGGCCGAACAGCTTCTCATTGACCTTGATAGAGGCAATGCGTTTGGTTCGCTTCACAATCATGCCTTCGCGAACCGTATCGCCGCCACCGAACAATACGGCACCGACGTTGTCTTCTTCAAGATTCATGACTACTGCCATGACTCCGTTTTCGAATTCAAGCAACTCGTTAGCTTCGGCATTGCGCAGTCCATAAATACGGGCTACACCGTCGCCCACCGTAAGTACTGTTCCGACTTCGTCGTACTTGGCGTGGACGTCGATGTCCTCCAGTTGCTGGAGAAGGACTTCGCTAACTTCGCTTGCTTTAATGTTACTCATATATAGTTTCGGTTATATGATTCGTTTATTCTTTTCGATGAATTGCTTCTTAATCTGATTAAACTGCGAACGCACAGAGGCGTCAAGACGCAGATCGTCGATCTGGAAGATAAAACCACCCACAATCGAGGGGTCGACGGCTGTTTCGAGAATAACATCGACGGAACCCTGCGATTGTTCTTCGATCATCTTCTCCAATCGTGCTGCCACCGTTTTGCTGGCAGGAACTGCAGTAATCAACTTGCCAATCGAGATATGCTTCATTTCCTGATAAAGGGAAATATAGCTGTGAGCGATGAAGAGCATATACGACTCACGCCGATGAGCGACCACCAGTTGGGCAAACTTCTGGAAGACCGTGCTCGGATTGATGGCTGCAGCCTGGCAGATCACCTTTTCCTTTTGCGATTGGGGCAGGAGTGGGTTGCCCAAGAGTGTTGACACCTGCGGCACATTTTTATAGCTGTCAATCAGTTGGAGGACTTCCTTGTAGACGGTGTCCTCCTGTTTCTGCATTACAGCAAATGCCAACAGGGCCTTAGCGTAACGTTTGGCAATAACTCCGATATCCATAGTTTACTTTTCGGTTTTTATCTCATCAAGCATACGGTCGATCATAGCCATCTGGTCCGTATCGGACTTCAGGTTCTGACGAAGTACCTTTTCTGCAATTTCGACAGAAAGCAGACCCACCTGACGACGGATATCGCGGATAGCGTCTTCTTTTTCTGCTTCAATCTGCTGCTTGGCTTCTTCCAGAATTTTCTGGCCGGCCAGGGTTGCGTCCGTCTTTGCCTTCTCGACTATCTGATTGCGCATGTTGACAGCTTCGGCAAGGATCGACGACTGTTTTTCCTGTGCCTCTTTCAACATTGCGGCTGTTTCTTCCTGGATTTTTTCCAGTTTTTCGTTGGCTTCCTTAGCCTTGGCAATGCTCTCATCAATATATCTGGCACGTTCGTCAATCATCTTTGTCATGATTGGCCATCCGAACTTACCCAATACGACGAGGACAACCACGAATGCCAGAAGCATCCACAGAAACAGTCCGCTTTCGGGAATCAGCAATGACATAAATGCTTGGAATTTAAGTTAAACACTGAGGGGAACCCATTGCTGGCCTCCCCTGTGTGGGTTTCTTATGCTGCCAGAAGACAAACTACAACGGCGAAAAGGCTAACACCTTCGACGAGTGCGCCGATAATGATCATTGGAGTTTGAATCTTGCTGATAGCCTCTGGCTGACGAGCCATAGCGTCCATTGCAGCCGAACCGATCTTACCAAGACCCAGACCTGCACCAATTGCTACGATACCTGCGCCGAGAGCGGCAGCACCCTTAGTAGAAAGAATTTCCAAAAGCATAGTTGTAATAGTTTAAGTGTTAATATTAATTTTGTTATTTTTGTTCAATTTGTTCGATTTCTTTTGTTTGTCTGTCAGTTAATCCTCGTGGTGATGTTCTGCCTGTGACAAGCCGATGTATATGGACGATAGCATTGTGAATACGAAAGCTTGAATGAAGGCAACCAGCAGTTCAAGACAATCCAGAAAGATTCCGAGTACGACACTGACTGCCGACATGACACCGTTGCCGACACCAGGCATTGAAACGGCTGTCAGGAAGATCACACTCAATACACCCAACAAGGCACAGTGTCCAGCCAGAATATTGGCAAACAGACGGATAGTCAGCGAGAATGGTTTCGTAAACAGACCGATGAATTCAATAACTGCCATGATGGGACGGAGCCAGGCAGGCAGTTCCTTGTTCCAAAAAATCTCGCTCCAGTAAGCTCCTGTACCGAAGATGTTGGTGGTAAAAAAAGTGAACAGGGCCAAGGTAACGGTAACGGCAATGTTGCCGGTAAGGTTAGCTGAGCCAGGAATCAGTCCGCAAAGGTTGTTAAAGAAGATAAAGAAGAACGCCGTGAGCAGATATGGTGCGTATCGTTCGGTGTGATGCGGAATGTTGGGTTTGATGACATCATTATATACATACGATACCAGCATCTCAACGGTTCCGACAAATCCGGTAGGAGCGGCCGAAACCTGATCCTTGTTCTTGTACCATTTGGCGCAATGAAGGATAATCCAAATCAACAGGATACTTGTGATTATCAGCCCTGCAACGTTTTTAGTGATAGAGAAGTCAAAGGGTCGGATTTCGTTCCCGTTGCTGTCTGTTTCAACTATCTTACCCGCGTATTCCGAGCCTTCGGGAGCAATCTGCAGACCTTCGTACGAAGCGTGTCCGTGGTGAAAGCGGCTTGACATGAAACAATGGAATCCGCTCGTCTGGCTATACACCAGCACCGGAAGGGGCATCGAAACGGATGTCTCTCCGAAGTCGGTGATGTGCCAATAGTAGGAGTCGCCCACGTGCTCAAAGATCATGGCCGTCACATCGAGCCCGCCTTCCTCCTGAACGGCTTCTTCGGCAAAAGCGCTTTGGGGGAGGAGCAGGCCCACCGCTATCAGCAGACCCATTATCCGTGTCAAGACCTTATTTTTTTTGTTCATTGTTTGTTTTTTTGAGAAAATAGATCGTTTCGAAGCAGACCGATACCAGATAAACGGCTACTGCCATTAAAGCAAACCGCCTTAAGGGGATCTCTGTAAGGGCTTTTACGGCCAGGATGCCGGCTATTGTAAGCATAAACTTCAAAGCCTTTGAGCCCAGAATAATCCAAAAGCCCCATTCCGGATTGCTTTTGTGTATCAGTTTGAATATGCTGATTACCACCGATTCGTAGAAGACAAAAGCAATAATCAGAACTTCAAGTTGCCACATCATAGCTGTACGCAGGCCGAGATAATGTTTTTATGCACCTCGACGTATCCGGAAGTAACCGGTTGGCGTGTCTCTTTTCCTTCGGATATATAACGGATAACGCCAGGCTGTAAGGTCGAAATGATGGCATCGTGGTTCGGAAGAATTTCAAAGCGTCCCTTGGTTCCGGGAACTTCTACCAGCGACACTTCACCATCGAAGACCGTCTTTTCAGGAGAATAGATTGTTAGTTTCATGACTGACTATTCATTTTATATCCTCTAACGTCATTTGTTATGCACCCTTGGCAGCCTCAATCAGGCGCTTTCCTTTCTCGATGGCCTCCTCGATGGTACCTACGTTCAGGAAAGCCTGTTCCGGGAGGTAATCGACTTCGCCGTCAAGAATCATATTGAAGCCCTTGATGGTGTCTTCAATGTTTACCATCACACCCTTCACACCGGTAAACTGTTCGGCTACCGTGAAAGGCTGCGACAGGAAACGCTGAACGCGACGTGCGCGGTTAACGGTCTGCTTGTCTTCGTCCGAAAGTTCGTCCATACCCAAAATGGCGATGATGTCCTGCAGCTCTTTGTTGCGCTGCAAGATCTGTTTAACCCGCTGCGCACAGTTGTAGTGTTCTTCGCCAATGATGTTCGGGTCAAGGATACGGGAAGTGGAATCCAAAGGATCGACGGCAGGGTAGATACCCAGCTCCGTGATTTTACGCGAAAGTACCGTTGTGGCATCCAAGTGCGAGAAGGTCGTGGCAGGAGCCGGGTCGGTCAAGTCGTCGGCAGGCACGTAAACGGCCTGTACGGAAGTGATGGATCCTTTTTTGGTCGAAGTAATTCGTTCCTGCATCTTACCCATATCGGTCGACAGGGTCGGCTGATAGCCCACCGCAGAAGGCATTCGTCCCAAAAGGGCTGATACTTCAGAGCCGGCCTGCGTGAAACGGAAGATGTTATCAATAAAGAGAAGAATATCCTTAGAGGTACCGATCTGGTCGGAATCGCGGAAAGACTCTGCTACCGTCAGACCTGACAATGCAACCGAAGCACGTGCTCCGGGCGGCTCCGACATCTGTCCGTACACCAGTGTTGCCTGACTCTTGGCTACTTCTTCATAATCGATGGAAGAAAGATCCCATTTGCCTTGTTCCAGATTCTCCTTGAATTTTTCGCCGTAGCGGATTACGCCCGATTCAATCATTTCCCGCAAAAGGTCATTACCCTCGCGCGTGCGCTCGCCTACACCTGTAAATACTGAGAATCCGTTGTGCTTTTTGGCAATGTTGTTGATAAGCTCCATGATGAGCACCGTCTTACCCACGCCGGCACCTCCGAACAGGCCGATCTTTCCGCCTTTCAAATATGGCTCGAGCAAGTCGATGACCTTGATACCGGTGTACATAACTTCCTGGGAAGTTTTCAGTTCCTCGAACTTAGGCGGTTCACGGTGGATAGGGAAGGAGCCTTCTTTGTTAAGCGGTTTCATACCGTCGACGGTTTCACCGACTACATTCAGCAAACGTCCTTTCACCTGATCGCCAACCGGCATGGTGATAGGAGCGCCGGTAGCGATGGCATCCAATCCGCGACGCAGTCCGTCTGTAGAATCCATAGCTACACAGCGAACCGAATTTTCACCGATGTGCTGCTGCACCTCGATAATCAGCTCGCGGCCGTCAGGACGGGTTACAGTAAGGGCTTCGTTGATTGCAGGAAGATTCTCTTCATCGGCGGCATCGAAAGCCACATCGACAACAGGGCCAATAATCTGTGAGATATGTCCTATAATTTTCGACATAGTGTTTTGTTATTTTGGTTTAATTATTACTCTGAACAGGTTTTCGGTGTCGCAAATATACTTCATATTTTTGAAAGAAGACATTTTTTTTGCATTTTTTTCTTTTTTCGGTCTAAAAATGCCATGAAATTGTCTTATTTTGTGTAAACTTCAGGTTAATTATGTCATTTATGTCGTAGCTTTTGAAAGATTTTACCCACTTTTGTTTCCTGCTTGCAAATTAATCGTTATCTTTGCGGTGCAAAGTTTATATCATTCTTTTATTTATGGCTATATCTTTTTATACCGAAGGTATCGAGATGCCTTCTGTTCAGAAAACGGAAATCCGAAATTGGATCAAACAGGTAGCCGCTCTTCACGGAAAACGGGTGGGCGAAATTTCGTATATCTTCTGCAACGATGAGAAAATTCTGGAAGTGAACCGCCAATATTTGAAGCACGATTATTATACGGACATCATAACTTTCGATTATACGGAAGGTGACAAGTTGTCGGGCGATCTTTTCATCAGTTTGGATACGGTTCGTACCAACGCCGAACAATTCGGTCAGCCTTATAATACGGAGCTGCACCGGGTCATTATACACGGAGTCCTGCATTTGTGTGGAATTGACGACAAGGGTCCGGGAGAACGGGAGATTATGGAGCATAACGAAAATGAGGCATTGTCTTTGCTTCAGCTTTAATATTGGTATTATCGGGAGGTTGTTTGAATGACTTTTCATTATGACGTTATTGTAATAGGTGCCGGACATGCAGGCTGTGAAGCTGCGCATGCGGCTGCCCGTATGGGAGCCAGGACTTGCCTGATCACGATGGATATGAATAAAATCGGACAGATGTCGTGTAATCCCGCAGTTGGCGGTATTGCAAAGGGACAGATCGTCCGTGAGATTGATGCTTTGGGCGGAAAGATGGGAGAAGTTACCGACGCCTGTTCCATCCAGTTCCGGATGTTGAACCGTTCGAAGGGCCCTGCAATGTGGAGTCCCCGCAGTCAGGCCGATCGAGGAAAGTTTATCTGGGCCTGGAGAAAGGTGCTCGAGAATACGCCTAATCTTTCCATTTGGCAGGACACGGTTCAGTCTTTCGTTTTTGCCGACGAACATTCGGATTCCGACGCTTCTTATTCTTTGAATAAGAAAGATGATATCGGCACAGAAACGGACAATACGGCAGTTCCACGTGGAACCATAGCTGGTGTTGTGACCAAAATGGGAGTCCGCTTTGAGGCGAAGGCTGTCGTGCTGACGGCCGGAACTTTCCTGAACGGACTGATGCATATCGGTCGCACCATGATTAAAGGCGGCAGGGTAGGAGAGGAGGCCAGCTACGGACTGACCGAACAGCTTCGTGAATTCGGCTTCGTAACCGACCGGATGAAAACGGGAACACCGGTTCGTCTGGACGGACGCACCATCGACTTTTCTTTGGCGGAGCGTCAGGAAGGCGACTCGGACTTTCATCATTTTTCATTTCTTCCACGAGAGGACGAATTGAGTTTGTCGGGAGAAGGAAGTTTGCCGCAGCTTCCGTGTTGGACCATTCAGACCAACGAAAAGGTTCATGAGATTCTTCGTGAGGGGTTACCGGACTCTCCGCTTTATAACGGACAGATCCAAAGTATCGGTCCGCGCTATTGTCCGAGCATCGAAACCAAGATCGTTACCTTTGCCGATAAGGATCACCATTTGCTTTTCCTTGAGCCGGAAGGAACCGATACCCAGGAATATTATCTGAACGGATTCTCCAGTTCGTTGCCTATCGATATTCAGCTGGAGGCGCTGCACCAGATTCCTGCTTTACGGAATGCTGTTGCCTACCGGCCCGGATACGCCATCGAGTATGACTTCTTCGATCCGACACAGCTCCATCATACGCTCGAAACAAAACTTTGCCGGGGACTTTTCTTTGCAGGTCAGGTAAATGGAACTACCGGCTACGAGGAAGCAGCCGGTCAGGGGCTGTTGGCCGGAGTGAACGCAGCTCTTCTGGTCCAGGGACGCGAACCGTTTACTTTGTCTCGCGATGAAGCATATATCGGCGTATTGGTTGATGACCTGGTGACAAAAGGAGTTGACGAACCTTACCGGATGTTTACCTCCCGGGCAGAGTATAGGATCCTGCTCAGACAGGACGATGCAGATATGCGTCTTACTGAAAAGGGTTATAAATTGGGGTTGGCCGATAACCGCCGTTACTCGCTTTTGCTCGAAAAGAAAGAGTGGATTGAGAAGATTCTTGAGTTCTGTAATACTTTCCACGTGAAACTTTCCTTCAATTCCGTGCTTGAATCTTTAGGTTCGACACCTCTTAAGGAAGGTACCCGTCTGGTATCGTTGGTAAATCGTCCGGAACTGAATCTGATGTTGCTTGCCGGTTATGTTCCTGAACTCAGAGAGCTGTTGGATTCTGTTCCGAATCGTAAGGAAGAGATAATAGAGGCTGCGGAGATCCGGATTAAATATGCCGGATATATTGAGCGGGAAAAGATGGTAGCCGAAAAGATTTCCCGGCTGGAAAACATTCATCTCCGTCCGGACTTCGACTATAACAGTTTGCAGCAACTGACCATCGAGGCGCGACAGAAACTTTCCAGAATCCGTCCTGTTACGGTAGGTCAGGCCTCCCGAATACCGGGCGTTTCTCCTGCCGACATCAATATTCTGCTGGTGCTTTTGGGCCGATAACTTAAACATTATATAATAGTAATATGAACATCGATTTAATTAAAGAGAATCTCCGAACGGTTCCCGACTTTCCGAAGCCGGGCATTATGTTCCGAGATATTACAACAGTCCTGAAAAATCCGGTTTGTCTGCGTGAACTGGCTAATGGCTTGACTGGCTATTACACGGGTCGCGGCATCACTAAAGTGTTGGGCATTGAGAGTCGCGGTTTTATTCTGGGACCGATCATTGCCAATAATATCAATGCCGGTTTCGTTACTATCCGCAAACCGGGTAAATTGCCGGCCGAAACCATTTCGCAGGAGTATGAGCTGGAGTACGGAACGGATCGTATCGAGATCCATAAGGATGCTCTTTCTTCGGATGACATTGTTCTGATTCATGATGATCTGATGGCCACTGGAGGAACGATGAAGGCGGCTTACGATCTCTGTCGCAAGTTGGGCGTAAAGAAAATTTATGTTAACTGTATCATCGAACTTGTAGACCTGAAGGGTCGTAATGTTTTCCCTGAAGGAACGGAGGTTTATTGCCCGGTTGCCTACAAGGGTGAATAATTTCACGTGAAACGGTTCTCTGTTATCAATGGTTCAAGCGAAAGATAACCCCCGATATGAATACCTGATGGGCATTGTTAATCTGATGCCCGACTGCCCCGGTGTCTACCGCTATTTAGACGCCGAGGGCACTATTATTTATGTCGGAAAGGCTAAAAACCTGAAACGTCGTGTTTCGAGTTATTTTACCAAAGAGCATGAAAGCAGAAGAACGGCTAATCTGGTACGGCATATCTATGACCTGAAATATATCGTTGTGAATACCGAGAACGATGCGCTGAATCTTGAAAACCGCATGATCAAGGCGCATCAGCCCAAGTATAATGTTTTGCTGAAAGACGGCAAGACCTATCCTTGGATCTGTGTCCGCAACGAAGCTTTTCCCCGGGTTTTCCTGACCAGAACGGTAGTCAAGGACGGATCCAGTTATTTCGGTCCCTACACGAATGTTTCGGTTGCCAAAACACTTTTGGAGCTGTTTGAACCTATGTATCATCTGCGGACTTGCAGTCTGAATCTGCAGCAGACGATGATTGATAAAGGCTATAAACCCTGTCTGAAATATCATATTGAGAAATGCTCTGCTCCGTGCATAGGCGGCATTTCACGTGAAACCTACCAGGAGGGCATCGAGGAGATCAAGCAGATTTTAAGAGGTCATACGGCAGAGCTTTGTCGGAAGCTTTATGATCTGATGATGCAAAAGGCAGCCGAAATGAAGTTCGAAGAGGCTGAACAAATCAAGCGGCGTTATCAGCTTATTGAGGGTTATCGGACTCGTAGTAATATCGTGCCGTCAACCATTAGCGATGTGGATGTGTTTGCTTACGATGAGGAAGAGAACAGCGCGATAGTTTCTTATTTCCACATTGTGCAAGGCGCCATTATCCAAAGCTATACCATCGAGTATAAAAAACAAATTGACGAGCCCAAAGAGGATTTGCTTGCCTTGGGAATTCTGGAACTCAGGGAAAGATTCGAGACGGGTTCTGAGTATTTGAGATCTGAAGAGGTTGGGCGGACCTCCGCTGCGAGTCGTGAAAAAGCTCAGCCCGTAGAGCTGATTGTTCCGTTTGAGCCAAGCATTGTGCCCGATGGTTGCTATGCTTTTGTTCCCCAGCGGGGCGACAAACGGAAACTGCTTGAGCTGGCGGAGAAGAACTGCAAACAGTATCGTTTGGACCAGATTAAAAAGTCGGAAAAGTTGAATCCCGAACAAAAGCAGGTCCGCTTGCTTTCCGAAATTCAGAAACAGTTGGGACTGCCTAACCTGCCTTTGCACATTGAAAGTTTTGATAATTCCAATCTGTCTGGAACGGATGCAGTCGCCTCATGCGTCGTATTCCGAAAAGGCAAGCCGTCCAAGAGCGAATATCGGAAATTCAACATCAAATCGGTAGCCGGAGCAGATGATTATGCTTCGATGCATGAGGTTGTGATGCGTAGGTACCGCCGACTGATAGAAGAAATGCAGGAGCTGCCTGATTTGATTCTGGCTGATGGCGGAGTGGGGCAGATGAATGTGATCCGTCAAGGGCTGCTCGATCTGGAGCACCAGTTTCTCAAGGAGCACCTTTCGGGCAATATCTCTTCCGAACGGATGGAGGAGATACGCAATCTGTTGCAGATTCCTGTCGGAGGTTTGGTAAAGGACGGACATCATCGAACGCGTCAGCTTTTGTTCGGCAATCCGCCGCAGGCTGTCGATATCAAGGCGGGCAGTAATCTTTTCCATCTCCTGGAACATATCCAGGAGGAAGTTCACCGCTTTGCCATTACTTTTCATCGTCAGAAGCGAAGTAAAAGTCAGATTCATTCAGAGCTCGACGATATTCGCGGAATCGGTCCGAAAACCAAGCAGGAACTTTTGCGTTCGTTGAAGAGCGTCAAGCGTATCCGTGAGTCCAGCATCGAAGATTTGACAGCAATTGTCGGAAAGGCAAAGGCAAAAACTATCTATGATTACTTTGCGGAAACTGTCTGATGTTTCACGTGAAACGAAAGAGCAGGCACAACCTTGGCGAAAACCAAAGCTGTGCCTGTTGTATATCTTATAATGTTGATCCTTGATTTAATAACCCCTTTGGGGTTATGCAGTATGGTGCAGGATTATTCTGCAGAACGGATTCCGGTTTCGGGCTCCTTTTCGGTTCGGGCTTCCTTCTCGGCGGCATTCCGTTCTTTTTCCAATTGCTTTTCTCTTTCCAGTTGCTGTCTTTCAGCTTCCTTGCGGATGCGTTCTTCTTCGGCAAACTTTTCGGGTTGATATAATGGTTTGAAGAACCTGACCGAAATGACGCATTCCGAAATCAGGAAGATTACAAAACACCATCCGCCAAGATAGAGCTGGAAAGTTGTCCAACTGAATCCGTGAGACGGGCTGAATGCTTCGCGAATAGTGGTCAGGTCGTTGATCTGCGAATTGCACAGAAAAATCAGAAACAGGCTGTAAAGGAGAACGGCTCCCGGCGCAGCAAAGAACCACCAGTTGACGGAGGTTTTGATTTTCAGCAGGAAGAGCTCCAGCATTTGTCCGACGGCTTCGAGCATGATCAGGCCGCCCAGAAGCTGGGGGATATAATTAATAATGTCTTCCGTATGGAACAGCAGGATAAAAGCTAAGCCTAATGCATAAGCAACTCGCAAAAGGAAACTGATGACGTGGTGCATAACTTCTCAATTTTATAGATTTGTCTTTATTTGTGGTCAGATGCTTTCTGGCGCTGCAAAAATAAGCAAAAAAATGACCAAACTCAACTTTTTTTGAAAAAAAATGATGTTTTTTGTTCAACTTATTAAATAAATGCTTATCTTTGCACCCGCAAACTTAAAAAGATTTGCCTTTCTGTTTGCATTCGACCGTTGGAAAGATGCCGGAGTGGTCGAACGGACCGCACTCGAAATGCGGCAAGCGGGTCACACTGCTTCCAGGGTTCGAATCCCTGTCTTTCCGCAAGCCTGAGGAAATCCTCAGGCTTTTTTATTGGGATTCTCACCCGGGGTTGTCACGCTTCACTCCGCTTTTTATTGCTTGGATGGGATGATGATCAGCAGCAGGATGTAGAGCAGCAGTCCGGGGAATCCGGCCGAAAAGATGGAAAGTGTGACATACGCTACGCGAATCAGAGTCGGGTCGAGGTTGAAATACTCGGCAATGCCGGCACACACGCCGCCAATCATTTTGTTGTCCGAACGGGTAAGAGTCTTGTTCATAATTGTAGAATTAGAGGTTATTGAATAGAAGTTAAATTGTTTGATAATCTATGAACCGGATGACGGTTCACGGATTTCGGTTGCAAAGATAAGGCTTTTTCTTTTGCCGTTTCTTTAAGAATGCTTTTTTGTTCAGATTCGGGAATGGCGGATGGTCAAATGGACACAAAATGACAACTGCAAGTGTCGGTTCTTACACTCAATTATATAGCTGTTTTAGTTTTCCAGTTAGGGAAAAAATTTTTTCCGGTTAGGCAGTAAATTTTTACCGGTGATGCAAGAAAAAATCCAAAAAATAACGTTTTTTCCGAAGTTTGTATAAAAAACACACGATTTTTTTGTTAAAAATTAATTTTTTTTTGTTTCTTTCACAAAAAATAACGTACTTTGTGCCGCGATAATTAAATTGTATTTTAAATCCAAAGATGTATTTCGAGGCATTAGCCGGTTATGTATATCTCTGATATTTATTATTTTTTAACCTATATAACAAACCTTATGAATCTTTTCGATTTTACCAAGAAGTTATTCTCAACCTTGTTGTTGAGTTTGCTTTGTGTGGTTGCGTTCGCGCAAGGAAAGACGGTAGCCGGTGTCGTACTTGACGAATTCGGCGACCCGATGATTGGTGTGAACGTGGCTGTAAAGGGAACGACCAATGGTGCCGTTACCGATTTCGATGGAAATTATGTGTTACGCGATGTGAAGGCGACCGATATCCTGTCGTTCACCTTTATCGGCTATGCACCCAAAGAAGAATTGGTGGGTGACCGTGCCAAGATTGATGTAACGATGGCCGAAGACAATCAGGCCCTTGAGGAAGTGGTAGTTGTCGGCTATGGAACCATGAAGAAAAAGGACTTGACCGGTTCGGTAGCAACGGTTAATGCCGATGCCTTAACCGCCATTCCTGTGGCCAATGCCTCCGAGGCGCTTCAGGGTAAGATGGCCGGTGTACAGATTACCACTACCGAAGGCTCGCCGGATGCCGACGTTACCATTCGTGTGCGCGGCGGCGGATCCATTACCCAGTCGAACGAGCCTCTTTATATTGTCGACGGTTTCCCGGTTGAAAGTATTTCTGACATTCCTTCATCGGATATTGAAGATATTACGGTGTTGAAGGATGCTTCTTCAACGGCTATTTATGGTAGTCGTGGTGCCAATGGTGTAATTCTGGTTACAACCAAATCCGGAAAGGAAGGCAAGGTGAATGTAAGCTATAATGCCTATTATACTGTTAAGAAGATTGCCAAGAAGCTGGATGTACTCAGTTCAGGCGATTATGCACGTTGGCAGTACGAACTTGCCATGCTTCGCGGCAAGGTGAATCAGTATACCGACCTCTTCGGCTCTTATGCCGATGTCGCACAGTACGATAATATCGCTACTAACGATTGGCAGGATCAGGTATTCGGCCGCACAGGCCATACCTTTAACCACAACCTTTCGGTTACCGGTGGCAGCGAAGCTATCAAATATAGTTTCTCGTACGCGCACATGGATGATAAGGCTATTATGATGGGTTCGAGCTTTAAGCGCGATAACCTGTCTCTGAAGATGACACACAACATCGGCAAGAAGCTGAAACTCGATTATCAGTTGCGTTGGGCCAAAACTAACATCAATGGCCAGGGCGCTAACGAGCAGTCTTCTACCTACAATACCGACAAGCGTCTGCGTTACGCTATCCAGTTCGTTCCGTTCCCGGTAAGCGGCATTACTGGTGCCGGTACCGATTCCGACGAGGATGATATAACGGGTGGTAACTTCTATCATCCGGTAACGGCTATTACCGATAATGACCAGAAACGCCAGCGTAATCAGCTTAACCTCTCCGGTTCACTCCAATGGGAGATTTTCAAGAACTTCAAGTTTAAGACAGAGGTAGGTTATGATACCTATAATCAGGATACCGACCGTTTCTGGGGTGT
>JAGBQS010000096.1 GCA_017632695.1 Bacteroidales bacterium | reverse complement strand
GCATGAGCGATGTCGCGGCCCACGATGATGGTTCCGTTCAGGCTCAGACGGGTTCCGATAGGATAGTTGGTCAGGATCTTGCAAACGTCCTTCATCGGCTGGTTCAGGTCGATCTTCACTACATCGCCTTCACCTGCATTGCGCAGTTCTTCCGGAATCAGTTCGTATGGCTTGTCGTCCATCTTTTCAATCCAGATACCGTCCTTGTTGATCTTGGCCTTGATGTTACGGTCGGCCGAGCAGCTTACGCCAAGACCGATAGGGCAGCTGGCACCGTGACGCGGCAAACGGATTACGCGAACGTCGTGTGCCATGTATTTGCCGCCGAACTGGGCACCCAGTCCGATCTTGTAGGCTTCCTGTAGCAGCTGCTTTTCCAGCTCTACGTCGCGGAAAGCACGGCCGGTTTCGTCACCGGTAGTAGGCAGGCTGTCATAATAGTGGGTTGAAGCCAGTTTGACGGTCAGCAGGTTCTTCTCGGCCGATGTGCCGCCGATTACAAAAGCGATGTGGTAAGGAGGACATGCAGCAGTGCCGAGGCTCTTCATCTTTTCGACCAGGAACGGGATCAGGGTACCCGGGTTCTGGATGCGGGCCTTGGTCTCCTGATACAGATAGGTCTTATTGGCCGATCCGCCGCCCTTGGTTACCATCAGGAAGCGGTATTCCATACCCTGTGTAGCCTCGATGTCGATCTGGGCAGGGAGGTTGCAGCGGGTGTTCTTTTCGTTGTACATATCCAGAGGAGCGTTCTGGCTGTAACGCAGGTTCTCCTCCGTGTAGGTCTTGAATACACCTTTGGCGATAGCTTCCTCATCTTCGAAGCCGGTCCAGACCTGCTGTCCCTTTTCGCCGTGAACGATGGCAGTACCCGTATCCTGGCACAAAGGCAGTTTGCCCTTGGCTGCAATTTCGGCATTACGCAGGAAGGTCAGTGCAACGTACTTGTCGTTGGCGCTGGCTTCGGGGTCGCGCAGAATCTTTGCCACCTGTTCGTTGTGGCTGCGACGCAGCAGGAAGCTTACATCGCGGAAGGCAGCATTGGTCATGCGGGTAAGTGCTTCGGGAGTAACCTTCAGGATAGGCTGACCCTCGAACTCGCTAACGCTCACACCCTCCTTGGTCAGGAGGTAGTATTCGGTCTCGTCTTTGCCCAACTGGAACATGGGGGCATACTTGAATTCTACATTTGCCATAGTTGGTATTTTTTAAAGTGGTTTGTGTTTGTTTGTTCCGTGCCGGATGTTGTCCGATACTATAAATTACGCGCAAAGATAACAAAAAATGCCCGATTTCAGGCCGTTTTAGTTAAAAAATATTGTTTTTTTCACTTTTTTTAGTCTAATTTGGCGAAAATGTCTGACGAAAATACTATATTTGCAGCACAAACCAACACAATTAGTATCATGAAACAATTGTTATCTTTTTTCTTTGCCGCTCTTTTCGGGGCAGGTCTTATGAGTTCATGCACGCCTAAGCAGCCAACTGAAACGGCCCAAGGTACCACAGTGGGTGATACCCAGAATCTGGTCGAGTCGAATTCGATGGTCGGACTGTGGCAGCAGGTACGTACAACGGAGGTGGTCGATGAGGCTTCCGAAATGGCTGTTCCCATCATGAAACTGCGTCCGCGCTACAAATGCATTATGCCCGACGGTACCTATTACCTGCTGGATGTGAAGGTCGACAGTGAGGGTGTTGCCACCAGTACCATTCTGCACTACGGTACTTACGAGTTCCAGGATTCGGACGTGATGCTTGAGCATATCGTGAACTGCAGTACCGATCCTAATCTGGCAGGTATTACCAGTACGGTGCGCTATACGCTCGTCGATGTCAATACTATTTCCATTTATTATAACTTCGGCCTTGAAGGAGGATCGGAAGAGGGTGCCAACGAATGGGTACCTGAGACATGGAAACGTGTCGGCATGAACTGATCTGCCCGATCATTGCTTCGGCAGTTTCTGATGATATTTCCCCCATGGACTACACTACTTGCTTTATTTATAGTAGTGTAGCCCTTCATTGAGTAATATTCAATTGAGTAATATTCAATGGCGATGAGGAATATCGATGGCGATAGTTCTTTTTAATAAAAACTCAAAAACCAAATAATTGCGTCTTATGAAACATTTTCTTACTACAGTTATCCTGAGTGCCTTTGCCCTGATGGCAAGTGCACAGAATCCAGATCCAAACTTTTACATCTTCCTTTGTTTCGGACAGTCCAATATGGAAGGAGCTGCCCGTCCGGAGGCTCAGGATCTGAAGAGTCCCGGTCCGCGCTTCCTGTGGATGCCTGCCGTCGACTATCCTGCCACGGATCAGCTGCCTGCCCGCAAAATGGGCGAGTGGTACGAGGCCGTTCCGCCTCTTTGCCGTCCGAACACAGGTCTGACGCCAGCCGACTGGTTCGGCCGTACGCTGGTTGAATCTTTGCCCGAGAATATCAAGATCGGTGTCATCCATGTGGCTATCGGAGGTATCGACATCAAGGGATTCCTCCCGGACAGCATCCAAAACTATGCCCAGAAACAGGCACCGGGCTGGATGAAGGGTATGCTGGCCGCCTACGATAACAACCCTTACGAACGCCTGGTAACACTTGCCAAAAAGGCACAGAAGGATGGCGTTATCAAGGGTATCCTGATGCATCAGGGCGAAACCAATACCGGCGACCCGAAATGGGCCGGTATGGTAAAGCAGGTTTACGACAATCTTTGCAGCGACCTTCAGCTCAAGCCGGAGGAGGTGAATCTCTATGCCGGTAATATCGTTCAGGCCGACGGTAAGGGTGTCTGCATCGGCTGTAAGAAGCAGATCGACGAACTGCCCAACACGCTCCATACCGCTCAGGTAATCTCGTCGGACGGCTGTACCAACGGTCCTGACCGGTTGCATTTCGATGCAGCCGGCTATCGTGAACTGGGTTGCCGCTACGGTGAGGCTGTAGCGCGTCATCTGGGCTTCGAACCTAAGCGTCCGCATATTGATATGCCAACGACCATCGAGGTGCCTGCCGATGCCTTTATTGCCGAGACTACCGTTCCCGGCAACGAATTCCCGAAGGTCGATAAAGAGCGTCGCGCCTATTTCCGCATCTCTGCCCCACAGGCACGGAAGGTGATTGTGGATGTCTGCAATAAGAAGTACGACATGCAGCCCGACGGTAAGGGCAACTTCATGGCTGTTACCGATCCGCTTCCTGTCGGCTTCCACTATTATTTCATGGAAATCAACGGTGTCCGCTTCATCGATCCTGCTACCGAGACCTACTTCGGCTGCAACCGCGAGGCCGGCGGCATCGAGATTCCTGAAGGACCGGAGGGCGATTACTACCGTCCGCAGCAAGGCGTTCCTGCCGGTCAGGTGCGCAGCATCTATTACTATTCGGAATCGGCCAAGACCTGGCGTCACGCTATGGTTTATACGCCAGCCGAATATGAGCTCAAGGCCAATGCCAAGAAGCGCTATCCGGTGCTTTATCTGCAGCACGGTATGGGCGAGGACGAGACCGGCTGGAGCAAGCAGGGCCACATGCAGCACATCATGGACAATGCCATAGCAAACGGTAAGGCTGTTCCGATGATTGTTGTTATGGAAAGCGGCGACATCAAGGCTCCGTTCAATTTTGCCAGCGGCGAATCGAACGAGCAGGGACGTTCGCAGTATGGAGCTTCGTTCTATCCCGTATTGCTCAACGACCTGATTCCATACATCGACAAGACCTTCCGTACCAAGGCCGATCGCGAGAACCGTGCCATGGCAGGTCTTTCATGGGGCGGTCACCAGACCTTCGATGTCGTGCTGAACAATCTGGACAAGTTTGCCTGGATGGGTACCTTCAGCGGCGCTATTTTCGGCCTCGATGTAAAGACCGCCTACGACGGTGTGTTTGCCAATGCAGCCGACTTCAACAAGAAGATTCATTACATGTATATGAACTGGGGCGAGCAGGACTTCATCAAGGGTGGCGACATTGTCCGTCAGCTGGGTGAATTAGGCGTCAAGGTCGATTCCAACGAGTCGCAGGGCACCGCTCACGAATGGCTCACCTGGCGTCGCGGTCTCAACGAGTTCATACCGCATCTGTTCAAATAAGGCACGTCTTACGAAAACAAATCAGACAAAAACGGGTTGATTTTGCAAAAAGTTATCCCGTTTTTTTGTTTTCTGTCAGAAACTCATTATTACGAGGCGGTTGTTTTGGGCCTTGCCGTAGTCTTCCTGGCCCGTATTCTGGGTGGTCGGGTTCGGAGCCGTCGTAACGGTGACTGTCCTGCTTTTGCTGACAGCCTGGAACAATACGGCCTACTATCCCTCAACGGCCGATCTGCAGTCGTCATTAACCATGCAGAACTCCAGCAGCAGCGAATTCACCCTGCGTACCATGTTCTGGGTATCGCTGCTCATACCTTTCGTTCTGGCATATATCGTTTATGCCTGGCGAGCCATCGACCGGAAAGAACTGACCCGTGACGAGATCCATTCCGATCACGCCTATTAAATCAGAGAAACAGAACGGAACATCTTCCGATACGCTTCCACTTTTTTGTCGAACGGCAACGGATAGGCGCGGGAAGAGGAGGGAAGGCGATAGAGCAGCAGCCCGTCGCCTTCCTTATTATATATATCGGGAATAGGCACAGAAGTATTAACCTTGGGAATGGCGGGGATATTCAGCGAAGAGCAGATCGTCTCCGTTGCCTTTTCGCCTGTGGTCACAACGGCTTTGCAATGGGGCAGCTGTTCAAGGAGCGCCCGGATGTCGGTAGCTTCCACCACTTCCAGAAACTTGTCGGAGGCATTGTCCTGCAAACGGCGGACGGCCGTCGATGTGTCGAAGAACGCAATACCTTTTTCCTGACAGAAAGCCACAACTTCATCCAGTTTGAACCGTTTCGCAACGGTATCGGCAAAATGGTTCCGGTCGTCGAAGAATATCTGTCCTTCGATGCGCCAGTGGTCATTTCCGTAATTGGGATAAAAAAAACAGAAGCTCCATCTTTTTCGCTGCGGAGGAAAACTGCCCAGGAAAAGCACTTGGGCATTCCCGGGCAGGAAGGGCCGGAGCGGATGGTATTCGATGCCATCGCGGCTCCGTGCGATATTTTCCGTATTCAGATAAGAGATCATCCAGCAGATCTTAAACGAATTTACTGCTTAATCGTCGTGCCTTCAATGCGGACGGCATAGGGCCATTGCTCATCGTCGGCAACCGAGCCGTTCCAGGGGTGGGTCCAGTACGTGGTAGGAGCACCCATCACAACCAGCCAGATGTTGGCGCATTTGGCAGGAACGGTCAGCGTGGCCGAACCTTCGGCGGCGCTTTGCATCTCACCGTAGGTATAGGTTCCGTCCGAGCTGTAGGCCACCAGACCGTAGCGCCAGCCGGCACGCTGCGTATAAACGGAGCGGAAGCCCGGAGCTCCTGCCAGACCCTTAAAGTGAACCGTAACGGTGGTGCCTACAGTAGGAACCGTCAGCGGATTGGCATTGTAACCGTAGTTCTGTACACAGTAGGCCGAATCAACCATCAGCCATCCCGTTGTACTTTCGCCGATAAATTCCTTTTGCCTGGCCGAAGGGGTTTTCAGACGCTGTTTTTCCTGATTGAAATAACGGGAGCTGTACTTTTTCCAGCAGTCGATGTCCATGCAAGCCATGTGGGCATAGCCGAGCCACATCTCGTCGGCAAAAGTTTCCTCGTTCAGACCGAACAGACGCATATAGGCCTGAACAGGATCTTCCGGACGGATGCTTTCGCGCCAGATGCGTCCGATGGTGGTCATTCCGTGCAGCTGGCACCACCAGTCGTGATAGTAGCAGTTGTTATAGCGGGCATCTTCGTGCAGGATGTTCATGTGGTGCATGTTCATGTTGTTGCCCCAGTTGGAAGTAAACTGCTGCGTAGGATGCAGCTTATGCGCCATCCAGTTGGCGCAGTCCTCCCACCATTCGTTGCCCGACGAGTTCTCGCCCAGCACATAGTTCATGCCGTGTGTGTCGCCCAGGTCGGCGCTGACCAGATACTGGAACGTGTGGCCGATCTCGTGCGAACGGGTAACCATATCCGAAGCAGCCCAGGGATTCCAATGGGCGATGCCCGTCTTACCGGCTGTAGCAACGGCCGATGTCTCGGTATTGGCCGTATAGCGGTAGTACGTGCCGTCCGTACCGCTGGCATCAGCCCGCCAGTCGTTCTGGTCCACGATATAGAGCTGGGTCTTGAACTTATCGGAGATGGATTTTCCGGTAACGAGGAAGCCCAGCGAGTCTGCATAGAAAGACCAGGCCTTCTCGGCATATTCCAGAATCTGGTTGGCATTCGAGCGGTAGGTGGAATAGGTAGCCGTCAGCAGACCTTTGTCGTTCTTGCTCATCGTCTTGTCCCAGAACAGGGCAAAGTGTTCCGATTCCTGGCAGCGTTCAAGGCTCCACCGGGCTCCGGACCACGTATAATCGTTCGAGGCATAAAGCGATGGCACCACCAGCGTGCGGCCGGGTTTCTCAAAAGAATAGGTACCGTCGCGGTACACGCGCGAGAGCGCCAGCGTCCTGCCCGTAGTACCGAGCCGCTGGTACAGCACCGCCTTGTTCTCCTGAAACTCGATGGAGTCGATGATGGCGATACGGATGGGTTCGTTCTGGATGAACCGGTTGCTGAAGCTGACCCAGATGGTATCGGGTTTCTGTGCCTGCGCATCAGCAAAGCAGCAGGAGGCAAGCAGCAGGGTCGGAAGAATATGGATTGTTTTCATGATTCCGTTCATTCTTGAATGAATGCTTTTTGACTTGCAGATGGGATTACTTTTTCAGAATCTTAAGGGAGCTCTGTCCGTTTCGGATCACATACGTTCCGACAGGCAGGTCCTTGAGATCGGTGGTCTGGAGCAGCTTGCCGTCGGCCGAATAGATGCGGACCGTTTCGTTCTTTTCATCCTGTCCGATGGCAGCCGATTCAATTCCGGCAGGCGCGTCCTCGTCCGAGATGTGCCATTCACGGATCTGCATGAAGGTGTAACGGTCGGTCCCGACGGTCAGCCCGTCGTCGGTCATACGCATCACGGGATGGTGCTCGCTGTCCAGCTGATAGTACGCCTTCGAGTCGTCGCTAAGGGTAAAAACCAGGCTTTTGGCATTCAGAACCGTATTGCCGATAAAAGCCAGATAAAACACTAAGAGAAGGATGCCTTCCCAGCGCTCCAGCATGTGCCTGGTGCGCAGCAGGAGCCACAGGATAAAACAAAGTGCAGTCATAATCAGATAATCAGGTAAAAATCCGTTATTGGTATCAGTAATCGGGCAAATGGCGGCCGAGAGGCCGATCACGCCCAGAACATTAAAGGAAACAGAGCCGATGATATTGCCGATGGCCATATCCGTCTCGCCCTTACGGGCAGCCATCATGGAGGCAAACAGTTCGGGGAGGGAAGTGCCTACAGCCACGATGGTCAGACCTATCACACGGTCGGTAATGCCCATCTGGCGGGCAATGGCCGAAGCGCCGTCAACCAGCCAGTCGGCCCCGAATACCAGGGCGGCAAACGATACCGCAGCCAGCAGGACAGCCTTCCACAGCGCCATGGCAGGCGCTTCAATACTGTCGGCCGAAGCCTGCTTGCGCGATTGCCGTATCTGCCAGGTAACAAATGCCACCAGCAGGCCGAACAGCAGCAGTCCGTACAGGCGTCCGATACTGCCGGTCAGCGCAACGGCAACAAACAGGATGCATGCCACAATCATGAACGGAAGGTCGGTTCTCAGGGTACCTTTCGTGGCAGGCAGGGGACAAACCACAGCCGAAGCACCCAGAATCAGGGCGATATTGGCGATGTTGCTGCCCACCACATTGCCGATGGCTATGCCGGGATTGCCCGAAAGGGCGGCCTGCAGCGACACCAGCAGTTCGGGCATCGAGGTTCCGAACCCGATAACAGTCAGGCCTATCACCATCGAGCTCAGACGTGCCCATCTGGCAATTGCCACCGAGGCATCTACCAGATAGTCGCCGCCTTTCACCAACAGAAACAGGCCTGCCAGTATGTAAACGATGTTCAGTATCACTGTAAACCGTTTATTTCAGGATATTGTTTATTTCAGGATACCGTCGCGCTTCATCAGGGCTTCGATGCTTGGATCCTCGCCCTTGAACTGACGGTAGAGTTCGGCCGGGTCGACGGTGTCGCCCGATTCCAGCAGGTGGCGGAAACGTGCGGCCGTTTCAGGGTTCGACAAGCCTTCGCGTTCAAATACGGCAAAGGCATCGGCATCCAGCACTTCGGCCCACTTGTAGCCATAGTAGCCGGCAGCATAGCCGCCGCTGAAGATGTGTGTGAACGAAGTACACATCATCGTACCTTCAACGTGCGGCAGCAGCTGGGTAGGCAGCATGGCCTCTTCCTCGAATTTCTCGATATCAGCCAGCTGCGGGAAACGTTCCGTAGGCTTGTATTCGAAGTCCTGTACGCGGAAATCGGAGTTCTTCTCCGTACGGCCCAGCGAGTGGAAGGCCATGTCGAGCATACCGAACGAGAGCTGGCGCAGACAGAGGTAACCTGCCTGGAAGGCACTGGCTTCGTGCAGGCGGTCAATCAGTTCCTGCGGAATCTTTTCACCCGTCTGCCAGTCGGCTGCAAAAGTGTCGAGGAATTCCTTTTTGCCCAGGAAGTTCTCGTTGAACTGCGAAGGCAGCTCTACAAAGTCGTGGGCCACGCTGGTACCGCTCTGCGAAGGATAGGTACACTTGGTAAGCAGACCGTGCAGCGAGTGTCCGAACTCATGAAGGAACGTCTCAACCTCGTCGTAGGTGAGGAGCGAAGGCGTGTAGCCTTCCTCGCCCGGATTGCCTACAGGCTTGGTGAACGACATGACAATCTGGACAATAGGACGCTCGTCGGCGCCTGTTACCGGGTTGCGTTTCTGGCCGCGGAATTCGGTCATCCAGGCACCCGGACGCTTGGTTTCGCGTGGGAAGAAATCGGTGTACAGCAGACCCAGATAGGTTGAGTCTTTGTCGATAACCTCGAAGCACTCCACATCAGGATTGTAAACCGGAACGTCCAGCTTATGGAACGTAACGCCGTAAAGTGTCTTGGCCAGACCGAACACGCCCTCCTTCACTTTCTCGAGCGAGAAGAACGGCTTCACCATCGCATCGTTCACATTGAACTTCTCCTTTTTCAGTTTCTCGCTGTAGTAGCTGAAGTCCCAGGGCATAAGCTGGTCGATGCCGTCTTTCTTGGCAAGGGCAGCCACTTCCTGCACGTCGCTGGTTCCGGCAGCCTTGTAGGCATTCAGCAGGGTGTTCAGCAGGTTGTTGACCGATTCCGGAGTCTTGGCCATCGTGTTGGTGAGGCGCATGTCGGCAAATGACTGGAAGCCCAGCAGATCGGCCTTTTCCTGGCGCAGCTTGGCAATTTCCTGAATATTCTGCGTATTGTCGTACTTACCGCCATAGCAGCGCTGGTTGTATGCCTTATAGAGCATTTCACGCAGGTCGCGCCGGCTCGAATAAGTCATGAACGGACGGTACGACGGGGCAAGCAGCGTCAGCTTATAGCCGTTCTGCTTGTAGGCATCGGCAGCAAAGTCCGGCAGACCTGCCAGGTCACCCTTTTCCGGGTCGAGCTGGTAGCTCCATTCGCCGGTAGCCTTCTGGACGTTCTGTCCGTAAGCCAGTGTCAGGCTGTCCAGCCGGGCCGAAACCTTGCGCCAGCGTTCACGGGCCTCGCCCTTCAGCGTGGCACCTGCTTTCAGGTAGCCCTCGTAGTGGTCTTTCAGCATGCGCTGCTGAGCTACCGTCAGCCCTTCAAAGTCCTTGGCCTTGTATTCGTTCCAGACGGTTTCAACGCGCTCGAAGAGTTTCTCGTTCAGGGCGATGTTCAGCCGGTGCTGGCTGTATATAGGCTGCATTTCCTCAGCCAGGGCGAGCATATCGTCCGTGCCGTCGCATTCAAGCATGTTGTAGAACACGCCGCCCACCTTTTCCAGCAGCTGGCCGGTATATTCAAGGGCCTCGACGGTATTGGCGAAGGTCGGAGCCTCAGGATTATTGGCGATGGCGTCAATTTCCTGGTCTTCTTCCTCGATGGCCTTCAGAATGGCCGGCTTGTAATGTTCAGTCTTAATCTGATCGAAAGGAACTGCGCCGTGAGGCAGCGTCCAGTCCTCGAAGAAAGGATTGTTCATGTTCTGGTCTTTTTCACAACTGGTTAGTGCAGCGGCAACCATCAGTGCAGCTGCGAGATAAGATCTTTGCATAATACTTTGATTTGTTCACCGGTTAACATATTCTTGAGCGATACCATACCGTTGGCCACCTCGTCGCTGCCAATAACGGCCACGAACGGAATCTGCTTCTGGTTGGCGTATCCCATTTGTTTCTTCATCTTGGCCCCGGCCTCCGGATAGATTTCGGCGCGGATGCCTGCCTTACGGACTTCGGCCAGCAAGGGCAGGGCAAAGTCCATTTCAGCTTCGCCGAAGGTAACGAACAGCAGCTGGGTAGCCTGCAGCGAATCTTTCGGGTAGAGGTCGAGCTGGTTCAGCACGTCGTAGATACGGTCGGCACCGAACGAGATGCCCACACCGCTCATGCCCGGCATACCGAAAACGCCTGTCAGGTTGTCATAGCGTCCGCCGCCTGTAATCGAACCGATCTCCACATCGAGTGCCTTTACCTCAAAGATAGCGCCCGTGTAGTAGTTCAGACCGCGGGCCAGGGTCAGGTCGATGTCGAGCTGGCAGCGGGTACCGCCCAGCGTTTCAACCTTGCGCAGGATCCACTCCAGTTCCTCTACGCCCTTCACGCCCGTCTCGCTGCCCATGAGGGTCTGCTTGATGGTAGCTAACTTGTCGTAGTTGGCGCCTTCCAGCCTGATGATAGGCTGCAGTTTCCCGATCTGTTCGTCCGAAAGACCCTTTTCGCGCAGTTCGGCATTAACGTTCTCCAGGCCGATTTTATCCAGTTTGTCGATGGCCACGGTGATGTCGACCAGCAGTTCCGGCGCACCGATGACCTCGGCGATGCCGGCCAGGATCTTGCGGTTGTTCATCTTGATGGCCACGCGGACACCGAAGCGCGAGAACACCTCATCGATGATCTGGATGAGTTCCACCTCGTTCAGGAGGCTGTCGCTGCCTACCACATCGGCATCACACTGGAAGAACTCGCGGTAGCGGCCCTTCTGCGGACGGTCGGCGCGCCATACCGGCTGAATCTGGTAGCGTTTGAAGGGGAAGCAGAGTTCCTCCTTGTGCAAGGTTACAAAACGGGCAAAAGGTACGGTCAGATCGTACCGCAGACCCTTTTCGCAAATGCGTGCTGCCAGCTTGGCAGTACCGCCTTCCTGTAACTCTTCCGGCTTCACATCGGCCAGGAAGTTGCCCGAATCCAGAATCTTGAAGAGCAGCTTGTCGCCCTCCTCGCCGTATTTGCCCATCAGGGTCGAGAGGTTCTCCATGGATGGGGTCTCGATCTGCTGGTAGCCGTACAGGGCATACACCTCTTTGATGGTGTTGAAGATATAGTTTCTCTTGGCCATTTCGATGGGGCCAAAGTCGCGTGTTCCCTTTGGAATGCCTGGTTTCACTTGTGCCATATTAATTCAATAATCTTTGTTCATTCTTTTTAAAGTGCGGCAAAAATAACCAAAAAAAACGGAAAAACAAAATATTTTACCTTTTTATAATAAATAGGTAGGGAAAATTTGGGGATTCGGCAGAATTATGCTAACTTTGCGGCTCAAAATAAAAACAATGGCAACCCGATTACGCGAAATACTTTCAGAACGCATCCTGGTGCTCGACGGTGCCATGGGAACCATGCTCCAGCAACAGGGATTGCGGGGCAACAACGATGAGTATTCACTCACCCGTCCTGAAGTGATTCAGGACATCCACCGCCGTTATCTGGAGGCGGGGGCCGACATCATCACCACCAATACCTTCTCCGCACAGCGTGTTTCGCAGCACGAGTACGGTCTGACCGACCGCATTGCCGATCTGAACCGAGCCTCTGTACGTCTGGCGCGCCGGCTGGCCGATGAATTCACCTTGCGCGATGCCTCGAAGCCCCGCTTTGTGGCAGGATGCGTCGGACCCACCAGCAAGATGCTTTCCATGAGCGAGAATGCCGACGATCCTGCAGCGCGTTCCATTACGTTCGATGAACTGGAATCGGCCTATCAGGAACAGATACAGGTGCTGGTGGACGAAGGCGTTGACATTGTGCTCATTGAAACCATTTTCGATACCCTGAACGCCAAAGCAGCCGTTTCGGCCTATCTGAAGGTTATTGAAGACCGGCCGGAGGAATCCCGTCCGGAAATCATGCTGTCCATGACCGTTTCCGATGCTTCGGGACGTACCCTGAGCGGGCAGACGGTTGCTGCCTTCGTTACCTCCGTGCTGCATGCACGTCCATTGGCTTTGGGCCTGAACTGCGGCCTCGGTGCATCGGGCCTGTTGCCCTGGCTCAGGCAGATGTCGGAGGTGGCTCCCTGTTTTGTTTCCTGTCATCCGAATGCCGGTCTGCCCAATCAGGACGGCGAGTACGACCAGTCGCCCGAGGAGTATGTGGCCGAGATGTCCGCCTTCCTTTCCGAAGGGCTTGTCAATATTGTGGGCGGCTGTTGCGGTACCACTCCGCAGCACATCAGGGCACTTGCCGGTTATATGGAGCAGCATCCCGTAACAGGTGTACGGCGCCCGGCCGACCCCGAAGAGGCAACCCGCATAGCCGGACTGGAAGCCTACAGTTACCGCAGCAACCATTTCATCAATGTGGGCGAAAGGTGCAATGTGGCAGGTTCGCGCAAGTTCCTCCGCCTCATCAACGAAAAGAACTACGATGAAGCGCTCGAGATAGCCCGCAAGCAGGTGGAAGACGGTGCCGATGTGGTGGATGTCAACATGGACGACGGTCTGCTGGATGCCGGTCATGAAATGTCCACCTTCCTGAACCTGCTGGCATCCGATCCCGAAGTGGCACGCGTACCGGTCATGATCGATTCCAGCCGTTTTGAGGTCATCGAGGCCGGTCTGAAGTGCCTGCAGGGCAAGGGAATCGTCAACAGTATCAGTCTGAAAATGGGCGAACAGGAGTTCCTGGATCATGCCCGTGTCGTGAAACGCCTGGGTGCCGCCATCATTGTCATGTGCTTCGACGAGGAAGGACAGGCCACCGATTACGACCGTCGCGTACGCATCAGCCAACGCGCATACCGGCTGCTGACCGGACAGGTGGGATTTGCTCCGCAGGACATTATCTTCGACCCGAACGTGCTCACCATTGCAACGGGCATGGCCGAGCATAACGACTATGCCGCCGACTTTATCCGGGCTACCCGCTGGATTCACGATAACCTTCCGGGAACGCGTGTGAGCGGCGGCCTTTCCAACCTCTCCTTTGCCTTCCGCGGCAACAATGTGCTGCGCGAAAGCATGCATTCCGTTTTTCTGCATCTGGCCATTCCGCAGGGCATGAACATGGCCATTCTGAATCCGGCTGCCAAACTGCCCTACGAGTCCATTCCGGTTGCCTTGCGGCTTGCCATCATGGAGTGCATCCTGAACACATCGCCCGATGCCGGCGAGCATCTGACGGAAGTCGCACATCATCCGGAACTGCTGAACGGAGCTGCAGCCCCGTCGGCCAGCGTGCCGGCAGCTTCGGCCAAGCCCGAACCGTCGGTGCCAACCAACCCCGAAGAGGTGCTCCGTACCTGTCTGCTGAAAGGGAACCCGACGGGGCTGACACCGGCCTTGCAGCAGCTTATCGATGCCGGCCAGAAACCGATTGAAATCATTTCCGGTCCGCTGATGAACGGCATGAACGAGGTAGGTACCCTTTTCGGCCAGGGCAAGATGTTCCTGCCACAGGTGGTCAAGACCGCACGCATCATGAAGCAGGCGGTAGAGTTCCTGCAGCCATACATCGAACAGGCCCACGAGGGCGAAGCCGTAGCCTCCACCAAGGCCGGCCGCATCCTGATAGCTACGGTGAAGGGCGACGTGCACGACATCGGCAAAAACATTGTGGGCGTAGTGCTTGCCTGCAATAATTTCGAGGTGATCGATCTGGGCGTGATGGTTCCGCCCGAAGAGATTGTCCGGCAGGCCATCGAGCGGAAAGCCGATATAGTCTGTCTGTCGGGCCTCATCACGCCTTCGCTGGAGGAGATGCGTACCGTGGCCGTCCAGATGCAGCAGGCAGGACTGCGCATTCCGCTGTTGGTGGGCGGTGCCACCACATCGCCCAAGCATACGGCACTGAAACTGGCGCCGTATTACGACGGTCCCGTGTTCCATGTGCGCGATGCTGCCCAGAATCCGGCTTTGGCGCTCCGTCTGCTCGATCCTGTTCAGCGCGAAGCCCTTATCGAAGAGAATACGCGCCGTCAACGTTCCTTGGCCAATGCCGAACAGCCCAAAGACCGGGTATCGGTCAAGACGCTCATTCCGTTCATCGACTGGCTTTACTTCTTCTGGGCATGGCGTACCAAAGAGGACAGCGAGGTGGGGCAGGAACTGAAGGCCGATGCCCTGAAACTGCTCGGCGAACTGGCCGATGCGCCCGACGACCCCTATGCAACCCGCTTTGAACAGCGTTTTTACAAGGCTGCAGGTCATCCGGACCGCAATGGCATAGCCGTAACCCTCGATGACGGTCAGACCCTCTGGCTGCCCACACCGCGCCAGACCACGCAGAGCGAGGCGTACCGGCAGGCACAGGCCAAGGGCGAGGAGTACCGGCTGAAGTCGCTGGCCGATTATGTGGCGACTCCCGAAGCGCAGGCCGAAGCCTTGGCACAAGGCGCTCCGCTACCCGAAACCCTGACCCGTATCGGAGCCTTTGCCGTTACCATGAGCCCGGCATTTGTGGAGCGACTGGAAACCCTGAAACGCGAACGCGGTGGCGGTGATTACGATGTGCTGCTGCTCCAGACACTGGGCGACCGGCTGGCCGAAGCAACCGCCGAGTTCCTGAGCCAGCGACTCCTGAAAGAGAAGGGCTGGGGCGGCATCCGTCCGGCTGTAGGCTATCCTTCGTGGCCCGAGCAGCGTAACATGTTCCTCCTGGCAAAGCTGGTCGATATGCAGCGGCTGGGCATTACGCTCACCGAGAACGGTGCCATGTATCCGCAGGCATCGGTAAGCGGCTTGTATTTAGGCAATCCGGATGCCGAATATTTCAGCATTTAAGCGCCGGTTTTTCTCAAAAAACGTACAATATGTTGTAAAACATATCCGATAATTTGCACAGTTTGCAAAAAGTCCGTACCTTTGCGGCGCAAAAATAATGTTCGTTCGGTCTTTATTATTGTCATAACAATGTGTAAGCGGTTTTGTTTTAAGACCCTTTTTCTGATGCTGGTACTGTTCTGCATGAATGTGGTACCGGCACAGTCGCGTTCGCGTCAGAAGGTTGACAAGGAAGTGCATGTTTACTTTAATTTCCGTTCAGCGCGTCTGCTGCGCGAACAGACGGCCAAGCTTGAACCCGTCTGTGCGTATCTGAAGTCGCATCCCAAACGTTCAATTTCATTGGTCGGATATACTTCCATGGAAGGCAGTGCCCACCAGAACAAGCTGCTTGCCAAATGGCGCGTCGAAGTAGTGAGCCAATGGCTGGAAGAGCATGGCATCGAAGAGAGCCGGATCCGGACAAATGCCATGGGACAGAGCGAAAAGACGCCGGTTGAAGACTGCCGTGTTGTGATATGTGTCATCCAATAGATTTTCAGGTGCAGGTGGCCGATGAGTCTCACATCGGTTATATACCGGATATTTTAGAGGCCATTTTTGAAGCGAGTCAGGTGAAGACGAACAGCATCGTGATGCGCGACCCCGATTATTTAGCCCAGAAAATGCGTGAAGGCAAAGCTGTGATTGCCCTCACTGCCGATGAGTCGCCCCGTTTTGCCGGATTCTGCTACATTGAGTGTTGGGAAGATGCCCGTTATGTAGCCAATTCCGGGCTGATTGTAAAGCCGGAGTTCCGCGGGCAGGGTTTGGCGAGCCGCATCAAGCAGCAGATTTTTCAGGTTTGCCGTACCAAGTTCCCGCATGCCAGTATTTTCAGTATTACCAAGAGTCAGGCCGTCCTGAAGATGAACACCCAGCTGGGCTTCAAGGTCGTGCCTTATTCCGAACTCACCGCCGACGAACATTTCTGGGCAGGATGTTCCACCTGTCCGCATTATCCCGAACTTCTGGCCAACAACCGCCAGCGCTGCCAGTGCATCGGCCTACTGTATAGACCTTAAATTCGGTCATTTGGCCGGATTCCGTATAACACGGCATTGCAATCCAGAAATGCTAAAAGATAATATTTCCCAAAAATCAGCCGTTTTCAAATAAAAATCAAAAAACGGCTGATTTTTCCTTTGTCATCTGAATCAATAGTTCGTTAAAATTATGCTGCTTTCTTAACCCCAAACAATAGGATATGCTTAGGGATATCAAAGTTGGATGCCAAATAATTGCTGGGTCTG
>JAGBQS010000095.1 GCA_017632695.1 Bacteroidales bacterium | reverse complement strand
TGTCCGTTAACTCCGCAGGCTGAAGGCCTGTTAACTTCATATAACTCCCGCTAACTCCTGATATCACCCAATTTTTATTAGTTAGCAGTCGAAACAAACGTCCGTTAACTCCGCAGGCTGAAGGCCTGTTAACTTCATATAACTCCCGCTAACTCCTGATATCACCCAATTTTTATTAGTTAGCAGGCGAAACAAACGTCCGTTAACTCCACAGGCTGAAAGCCTGTTAACTCCTAATAACTCCTGTTAACTCCAAAAATACAAAGGACGCACCGAAAAGCACGTCCTTTATAAGAGTTTCCTGCGCGAGGCAGGTTATATTAATAGAACTTGATGCGGTTGTCAACGATCTCGGCATTGTTCAACAGCTGACGGTTAGCGAAACCGGCGGCGTTGCGGTAAGCAGCGTTAGCCACTTTGCCCTTGTACTCGCTCTCGTTGAATTCCAGACCCTTGTTGTTCTTCGAGGTAACACTCAGCACAACTACGTTGCTGTTGCCCTCAATAGGACCTACAACGGTGCCTTCCTGAGCCTTCAGAGCCTCGGCAATCACCTTAGGCTCAACGCCCAGACCAGAAATGCTGCTCATGTTGAAGCCTACGCGGCTTGCTTCCTGAGCGGTTACGCCCAAAGCTGCAGCATAGCCGTCGATGGTCTTATCGGCCACATTCTTGAATTCGTTCTCGGCCAGGTAAGCCACCTTCTTCTCAGGCATGATCTGCATCTTGATGTAGTTCTGGAGCTGATCATCGTCCAGCGAAGCATAGCCTTCCTCAATCTCACCCTTGATGCCGACGAGGAGCAGGTAACCGCCTTCCTCGTAGATCTCGGAGATGTCGCCCTTCTTGCCATCGAATACGAAGCGGACAGCCTGACGGCAATCGCGAACCTCGTTGATGTTATAGCTGGTAGTAGCGATGGTCACGTCCATCATGCGGAAGCCTGCCGAAAGGGCGCTGTCCTGCATCTGCTGGAGTGAATTGTACTGGTTGACGAACTCGTTGAGCTTGCCGTATTCGGTGCGGCGGGTCTTGCTGCTCGGGCTGATGCGCTCGGCATAGACAGCCACCTTCGACTGGGCAACGGCCGGAGTCTTCTCAACCACCTTGGCTACCAGATAAACGTCCTGCTGGCCGTTGTTGAAATTATAGGCGAAAGCCTCGCCTGCCTTGGCAGCCTCGATCTTGTCGCGCAGACCGGCCTCGAAGTTGATCATACCGAGGGTAGTGGTCCACGAAGCCTGATCGTCCTGTGAGCCTTTCTTAACAGCCTGAAGGAGGCTGTCCTGATTCTCGGCGGTAGCAGGGGCAATCACCAGTTTGATAGAGTCCGAAGCATTGCGCTTGCCCAGGATGCGTACCATGTAGTAGTACTCAGCCAGACGCTGGTCGCTTTCGCTCTGCTCGCCCAGCAGGCTCAGGATGTCGCCGCTGAAGAGCTGTGGCTCGCTGACGGCACCGGCTGCATTGGCATCCACGAACTCCTTCAGCTCGCCGCGGAAGGTATTGTCGTTCATATAGCCGTCGATGAAAGGAACAGCCGAGTTGGTCGAAACGATCTCGCCGGCATTGCCGTTGGCGAATTCATCGCGCACCTTGTTCAGGTTAGTCAGGATGTTCTCGCGGTCGGCCTCGCTTGGACGCAAAGGAACAGCGATGTAGGCGATGTTGCGGGTCTTCTGCTGCTGCTTGAAGTTCTGCTTGTGAGCCTCGTAGTAAGCCTTGATGTCGCTCTGCTTGATGCTGATAACCGAATCAGGCACCTCGTACGAACGCTTGCGGACATAAGTGAAAGCCACGTCGGTGTTCTCGCCGTTGTAGATGTCCTCGGCCTCAAGCACGTTCGGCTGCAGGGCAGCGCTCAGGATGGCGTTGTACTTCTGCATCTTGCGGGTGCTGATGATCTGACGCTCCAGAACCATCCAGTTGCTGAGGGTCATGAAAGGAGCGTTGTACTGCTGCTGGAATTCCTCGAAACCGTTGGTCGAAACCAGCTGTGCGAAGGTCTGACCGTACATCTGGGCGCTTTCGCCGAAGATCTGGGTCAGGACAGGCGATACGTGCGAACCCTGAGCCAGTTCGTTCACCTCATCGTCGCTGACGGAGATACCCAGGTTCTTGAGCTCCTTGTCGTAAACGATTTCCTGTACGAACTGCTGGTACACCTGATTGTTGATCTGGTGAGCTACGTCCGACTTGTTAACGTCCTGACCGTAGAAGGCCTGGATGAAGTCAGACTGGCGTGAGCGCTCGGTCTCGAACTCGGACCAGCCCACTTTCGTGCCGTTAACATTCAGTACTGTGTCATCATTGCGGAAGAATCCTGCATAATCGTCGAATCCAAACATGATGATCATGAGGATAAGACCACCACCAAGCACAGCCAGAAGGATGTTCGGGTGGTTACGGATAGATTGTAATGTTGCCATTGGTTTGGTTTATTTATTTTAATTCATATTTTTCAAAATGCAATCGGCTGCAAAGTTAGTTAATTATTCGGTAAGTCGGACAAAAATAGCGCCAAAAATTGCAATTTTAGCGCATTTTTCTGAATTTTCGTATAGTTAAGGCTGTTCAACCTGCCATTTTCGGGACGGAATCTGTGTTCTTTAGTCGAGTATGGTCAGCCTGATAAGCTCAATTTTGGTGGCCGAAGCCTTTTGGATGGTCATCTGGATTTTCGGCTCTTCGAGGGTAGCGATGTCGCCTTCGTGCGGCACGCTCTGCAGTTCGTGCAGAACCAGTCCGGCAAGGGTCAGATAGTCGTCGGACTCCGGCAGACGGAGGTCGAAGTCCTCATTTATCTTGCTGATTTCAAGACGTCCGGAAAGTTCGTACTCCTTGTCGCTTATTTTCCGTTCAACCAGTTGCAGGCGGTCGTGCTCGTCCTCAATGTCGCCGATGATTTCCTCAAAGAGGTCCTCGGTGGTAACAATGCCCGCTGTGCCGCCGAACTCATCCACGACGGCTGCGATGGACTTTTTCTGTTCCATCAGCATACGGAGCACTTTCGGTGCGGCAATCGTTTCGGGCACAAAAGGAATAGGGATGATTTTCTGCTGCCAGTTGCGCGGCTTGCGGAACATCTCCGACGAGTGGATATAACCCACCAGATTGTCGATGTCGTCCTTGAAGACCGGAATCTTGGAGTATCCGGTTTCCACAAACAGCCTGTTCAGTTTGGCAAAGGGCGTATCCACCGAAACCACCGTCAGCTCCGAGCGCGGAATCATACAGTCGCGCACCTGAACGTTCGAGAAATCCAGTGCGTTCTGGAACATCTGCAGTTCCTGGCTGTCGTTGTTCTCGTCCTCGTCGTGGCGGTGTTCCTCGTTCTCCTCATTGCGGTCCAGGCCCTGCTGGATGAAGTGGTCCAGATCCACCTTGGTCAGCACCTCGGGCTTCTCTTTCTGGACGGGCAGGCCGGCCAGACGCAGTATCGTATGGCTCAGCATGGTAGCAAAGCTCGATATCGGGTAGAGCAGCCAGTAGATGAGGTACAGCGGAACGGCAAAGGCGCGCATCATGGCGTTGGGGTTCAGCTTGAAGAGTGCCTTAGGCAGGTATTCGGCCGTAAACAGGATCAGGAGGGTCGAGAGGACAGTCTGGATCAGTACCACCAGAAAATCGTTTTGGGTCAGCCAGTGCCTGATGGGGCTTTCCAGCAGGTCGGCCATAAAGATACCGTACACAATCAGGGCGATGTTGTTGCCCACCAGCATGGTCGAGATGAACTTTTCCGAATGTCCGTAAAAGTAGATGAGCGCCTTGGCCATCAGGCCGCCGTTCTGTTTGTCGAGTTCCAGGCGGACGCGGTTGGCCGATATGAACGCCATCTCCATGCCGCTGAAGAAAGCGCTGAAAAGCAAGGTGACAAGTATGGAAAAATACAGGCTCATGGCGGTTAGGGTTGGGGCTGTTCAGCCGGTTCGGAGGCCGGTTCCGGGTTCGGTTCGGAGGCCGGTTCTTCCTTGACCGGGAAGATGCCGCTGGTTTTCCGTATCTCGTACTTCGAGAAATCGTCGGTCGACGTGAATCCGTAGCCCTCAATGATGTTTTCGGCGCGCTCAATATGGATGAACGAGTCACTGTAGACGGTGTGCGCCTTCATGTCCCAGTAAAGGTCGTTGGTGAAGAATTTCTCGCCCTTGACGCTTATCACGCGTACATTATTAATAAGGTGCCACAGCTGTTTGTCCTCCCAGTTGTAGGCGGTATCGGCCCAGATGGTCTCGGTGGCATCGAACAGGGTATCGATCTGCTCAAACTGGATGCCGTCGGGAAAGTACTGGTAGGGTTCGGGGGCATCGTCGCCGTAGCGCACCCAGGTGGGGGTGATGGCGCGGTAGCGGATAACGCCCGAGTCGCTGATCAGCATCGATACGTTGTGGGTCACCATGACGGGTAACACCACGCTGCTGCCGGCGGCGTTCGGGCCGGTCTGATCGGTGTCCGAACAGGAGGCTCCCAGACAGATGCCCAAAAGCAGGCTCAAAAAGAGTAAAATATGTCGCATTTATTCTTTTTTTCTCGGTTTCTTAGAAATATTTTCTTATTCGGGCGCAAAGATACGGATTTTTTCTTATCTTTGCACCCAAATTTTAAAAAATCGACAAAATGAAGCAGTATTTAGACCTTTTACAGCGCGTTTTGAACGAAGGAGTTCGCAAAGAAGACCGTACCGGCACCGGAACCATCAGCGTGTTCGGCCATCAGATGCGTTTCAATCTGGCCGACGGATTTCCGCTGGTTACCACCAAGAAGGTCTTTACGCGAGGCATCATCGAGGAGCTGCTGTGGTTCATCAGCGGTTCGACCAACAAGAAGGTGCTGCAGGAAAAGAACGTACATATCTGGGACGAGTGGGGCGACGATGAGACCGGCGAGCTGGGCCCGATTTACGGCAAGCAGTGGCGCGACTGGCTGGGCAACAACGGCCGGCATTACGACCAGCTGATGGACGTCATCGGACAGATCCGCAAGAATCCCGACAGCCGCCGTCTGATTTTATCTTCCTGGCACG
>JAGBQS010000094.1 GCA_017632695.1 Bacteroidales bacterium | reverse complement strand
CGGTTGCCTTAGGAATTGCCATCTTCCTGTATGTCCGTCACCTGATACAGCGTCAGCGTTCGGTTGCCAAACAGGAAATCTCGGCTGTGAAAATCGATATGCTGACTCATCACGCCTCGCAGCTCGATCAGGAGTTTATCCGTAACGTGATGGATTATCTGACGGAACATCTGTCGGACGGTGACCTGCAGGTGAACGATGTGGCCGATGCCATGAATATGAGCCGCGCAACCTTCTACAGGCGTCTGAAACAGGCTGCCGACCTGTCACCTAACGATTTTATCCATCAGGTGCGCATGCGGCAGGCAGCCGAACGGCTGGTAACTACCAACGATCCGGTTTCGACCATCGCCTATTCCGTAGGCTTCAATAATCCGAAGTATTTCAGCAAGTGTTTCCGTCAGGATTACGACATGTCGCCGCTCGAATACCGGCAGCAGGCACGTGCCAAGGCTGAGACGCAAGCCGCCGATGAGGAATGAGCCATGTAACACTTTGTGGCCGGCGTATGTAACAAAAGGGGGCAATGTAACATTGCTCCTTTCTTTTTATGTAACAAAACCGATACTATTTTATCCGATTCGGATATTATTTATGTAACAAACTTGGGATGTAACAAAATAGTATTTATCTTTGCGCAACCATTTACAAACTGAAAACTAACTATGAAAATGTTACACAACATCCGTGGGATTAGGATGCTGATTGTTACCTTGATTCTGTGCTGCCTGGCTCCCGTGGGGCTGCGGGCTCAGTCGTGTCGTTTGTTTGCAACCGAAGATGCTCTGCCTAACACTTTGGTCAATGCCGTAGTTGAGGATGCCGACTATATGATCTGGGTGGCAACCGAGTACGGCTTGTGCAAGTTCGACGGTTCGAAGTTTACCACTTATCTGTACGAAGCGGGTAATCCGCATTCCCTGCAGGATAATTACGTGCGGTCGCTGTTCGTTGATTCGAAGGGACGGCTGCTGATCGGTACGCGCCGGGGTCTTCAGATGTACCGGCCGGAAACCGACGATTTCTCGCTGCTGGCACTTTTTGAGGGAACCGGACGCGAGTCGGGCGACGTGAGCCGTATCATCGAACGGGAGAACGGTGAAATCTGGCTGAGCGGAAACTCGCCCTGCTGTGCCCGTCTGGACGGCGATTCGCTGTGGCTCTATCAGAATGCGTTTACCAATAAAATTAACTACACCGAGACGCTGATGGAAGATCAGTTGGGCCGTATCTGGACGGACCGCCACATGAAGGAACTGTACCGTCTGGAGACCGACGGATCGATTACCCGTATCCGGCACAATGGCGCCGATCTTCCATTCAATGCCCTGTTTACGGCTGCCGACGGAACCATTTATGCCGGCGGACAGCTGCCCGGTCTGTACCGCTATGTGCGCGAAACAGATACTTTCGAACTGGTGAACCGGGAATCCGGTAATCAGTTTATTGTGCGCGATATCATCGAGTGGAAAGACGGACAGTTGCTGGTGGCTACCGACAACGAAGGCCTGAAAGTCTATAATTGCCAGACTCACGAGATTTCAGATTATCTGTTCGACGACGGCCGCGTGGATGCCCGAAGCCAGAAGGTGCATGCTGTCTGCATCGACCATAATCAGGTCATGTGGCTGGCACTGTACCAGAAGGGCGTCATGATGGTGCCGCAGAGTCCGCAGCCTTTCATCTACCTGGGTGCGCATTCATCGAACCGCAACAGTGTGGGCGACAAGTGCGTTACTTCCATCTGTCCGATGTCCGATCATCAGATTCTGGTTGCCACCGATAACGGCGGTATGTTCGTGCTCGATGAAGAAGGCCGCCAGCTGCGTCATTTCACAACCCCGCCGATGCCGACTTCCATCATGGGCGTTTTTGAGGATTCCAGGCACCGTATCTGGTATGGAACCTACTCGCAGGGCTATGGATGGATCGATCCCAAGACAGGCATGTGCAAGGAGCTGACGCTGAACGGACAGTCGTCCAATTCCTCGAATATCTACGACTTTGCCGAAGATCATCTGGGCCGTATCTGGATTGCATCGATGGGTTCGGGCCTGTATCTCTTCGACGAGGAGAAACAGACCGCAGTGGTACCCGGCAAGTACGATTCGTGCACCTGGGCAAGCTGCCTGTATGTTGATACAATCCGCCATAATTTATATATAGGTTCGTACACGGGTCTGACGGAAGTCGATCTGCAGGACCTGTCACGCCGGTCCAAACAGTATCTGGGCGACAAGATTGTTTTCTCCGTCAGCGACTATACGGACGGACGTCTGGCGGTCTGCACCAGCGAGGGTCTGATCATCTTCGAGATCGGTACGGGACGTTTTGTGCGCTATACGGTGGCCGACGGTTTGCCCAGCGACCTGATTTTCTCTGCCCAGTGCGACGACTGCGGTCTGCTGTGGGTTTCCACCAATGCGGGTCTGTCATGCTTTAACGAAAAGCGCGGCACGTTTACGAACTATTCGGTGCACGACGGTCTGCAGAGCAACGAGTTCTTCAAGCATGCCTCGATGAAGGAGCCCGGCGGCCTGCTCTGGTTTGGCGGAACAAACGGTATTACCTATTTCGATCCGCGCGAGGTGAACCTGGAGGGCGTGAAGTGCGAGGTCCGTATCGTGGAGGTATTGGCTGGCAGTCGTACCGTGAAAAACCGGAATCAGCATGAGTTCGACGATAATTCGTTCAGCTTCGAGATGGCTACACTGCCTATCGAGCAGACGCGTCATGCGGTGTACAGCTATTCGCTCGACAACGACCCCTGGACATCCCTGCATCAGGGTCAGAACCTGGTTTCGTTCAGCCACATCACACCCGGTTCGCACGTGTTCCGCTACAAGGCAACCATTGCCGATGTGGATTCGGAAGTCAAGACCTACCGCTTCTATGTGGCTTATCCGTGGTATCGCCAATGGTGGGCTGTCACTTCGATTATCCTGTTGCTGCTCATTGTGGTGTACCTGTCGGTCAAGCAGCTGAAGCACCGGCACGAAATCCGGAAGCGTCTGGCGCGCCATGTCCAGATTCAGGCCATCAACGAGGCCAAGCTGCAGTTCTTCATGAACATCGCCCACGAGATCCGCACGCCTATGACCATGATCGTTTCGCCTTTGCAGAAGCTGATGTCGTCCGATTCCGATACCAACCGCCAGCATGCCTACCATACCATGCAGCGTAATGCCGACCGTATTGTGGGCCTGATCAATCAGCTGATGGATTTGCGTAAGATTGATAAGAAGCAGATGAAGCTGTACTGTACGGAAGTGGCCATCGCTCCTTATATTCAGGATGTGTGCGATTCCATGCAGGATGTGGCCGATGTGCGTCAGATTCAGCTTTCGTTCGAGAATAAGACCGAAGAGGGTCTGAAGCTCTGGATTGATACTTCGAACTTCGACAAGATTCTGATCAATCTGCTTTCGAATGCGATGAAATATACGCCGTCGGGCGGTAAGGTGGATGTCCTGATACAGCAGGATAAAGCCAACCCGAAGTATCCTGACGGTCGCTTTGTGCTGACCGTCACCGATACCGGCGAGGGTATCCCGAATTCCGAGAAGTCGAGGGTCTTCGAACGCTTCTATCAGGTACGTACCACGGCATCGGGCAAGAGCGGAACGGGCATCGGCCTGCACCTGACGGCTTCGCTGGTCAAACTGCATCACGGCGAAATCCGGGTGTTCGACAATCCAGCCGGACAGGGTACCCGGTTTGTCGTCACCCTGCCGTTGGGTCACGCTCATCTGAAGGCGGTCGAGATGTCGGAGAAGACAACCGATCCGCAACAGGTGGTGCACCCCGATACGTTGCAGGTCAATCCGGATGTGTTCATTACCGAGACAGAGCATCTTTCGAAGGCTGCACCCGTGAGCGATAAGGTCGTGATTATTGCCGAAGACGATGACGAGATCCGTCAGTACATCGTGAACGAACTGTCATTCTATTGCCAGGTGGTTGAGTGCAGCAACGGTAAGGAGGCGTTCGATTCCATCATGCGGCAGACGCCCGATCTGCTGATTTCGGATGTGATGATGCCCGAAATGGACGGTTTCGAACTGTGCCGCAAGATCCGCTCGAATGTGCGCCTGAACCATATCCCGATAGTGCTGCTTACTGCCAAGTCGGACGAGGACAGCCGTCTGGAGAGTCTGGATCTGGGTGCCGATGCCTTCCTGACCAAGCCGTTCAGCATGGAGGTGCTGCGTAAGACGGTCAAGAACCTGCTCACCAACCGCGCCCGTCTGCGTAACTCGTTCAGCGGACAGCAGATGCCGCTCTCGCAGGTCGATACGCCCGAAGGCAAATCTCCTGATGAACGGCTGATGGAACGTGTTGTCCGAGTGATAAACGAGAACCTCAGCAATCCGGAGCTTACTACCGAAATGATTGCCAACGAGGTCGGCATGAGCCGCGTGCATCTGTACCGCAAGCTCAAGGAACTGACCAATCAGTCGGGTCGTAACTATATCCGTAACATCCGTCTGGCTAAGGCTGCCGAACTCCTTTCGCAAAAGAAGATGCCGGTTACGGAAGTGTCGGATATGGTGGGCTTCACCAACCCGAGTAATTTCACGACCGCCTTCAAGGAACTGTACGGCGTGAAGCCGACTACCTATATGGAACAACATCTTAAAAAGGAGGAAGAGCATGCCAGCAAAGATTAAAACACGGTCGGCAGTTTCGGTAGCGAAACTATGCCTCTTTATCTTGGCCCTCTATGTCCTGTCAGTAGGGCTGTTGGGCTGGCTGTTGCCTTTGTCGGTCTGTTTCCCGGAACAGTGGGAAACGTTCTACTGGGACCGTTTCTGGATGTCGGATAAGTTGGCTCATGACGGGTTCTTTGCCTTGTGCCGGCTGTTTGTCGTCCAGTACGGTGTCTCCACATGGATGCTGGCCGTGCCCCTGTCGGTAATTGCGGTGCTGGCGGGCGTTTTGCTGGCCTGGGTGTTGCGGCATCTGGTCCGCCCCCTTATTTCGCTGACGCTCGGCTGGCTCATTGTGCTGCTGGTCATTCTGGGTGTGTATGGCGTCT
>JAGBQS010000093.1 GCA_017632695.1 Bacteroidales bacterium | reverse complement strand
GGCATCAAACCCTTAGCATCGCTCAACCACCGGACCATGATCCCCAAGACCTTCCACATCGACTTCCCGACTCCGTTGGCCCGCGAACTGGAACGCTGCACCACCAACGACGAGCTGAAACAGGTGGGCATCGAATGGTGCATCGCCCAATGCCGCGAGCTCCGTCAGGCTGGCGTTCCCAGCATCCACTTCTACTCGATGAACGCAGCAGCCAGCATCGCTGCTATTGTAAAAGAGGTATATTAAGTGCCAAATATCCCTTTTTCTGCATCATTTTGCAGTTTTTTCGGGTAAAAATTTGCATATTTGCAAAAGTTCGTTTATCTTTGCATCGGTGAATGTATCCCAAATCAAACCCACTTTTTGCTAAGACAAACACAAACTTTTTATACTATGGCTAAGACATTGAACGATCATGGCGAAATCCGCCTTGTTATTACCCCTACCGTTGGCGTGCTCGATGAGGAGCGTACATATCTGATGGGCCAGGTCTTCCCGCACATGATGCAGCTGGCTGAGGACCGCAACGTTTCGGTTGAATTCAAATGGAACACTCCTTACGAAATGGAGGGCGTGCGCGAATATCAGGTGAACTTCTATGTGGCCGACAGCCCGCACCGCTATGTGTTTACGCACGTTACCGACGGCACTGCCAATAAGGAACGCCACTTTGTGGACGGTATTGCTGCCTACGATTACGAAACGACCCTCGAACTGGGCCGACTGGTTGAGAAAGGCTTCCTCCGTCTGCTGGACCGCCTCTTCCCCCACACTACCGAAACCGAGCTGGTTAAGGCGCTGCGCAAGGTAGCCCGCATCTATCAGGAGTTCGACCAGTTAGAGGACTCGCTCGAGATGCATACCCGTGCCTTGCAGATAGTTAACAAGCCCGGTGTTGAGCCTACAGCCGACACCTGCGAGCAGCTTTACACCTGCGGATGGCTGAACTATAAGTTAGGCCATACGGATAAGGCGCTTGAACTGCTGCACCAGTCCGTTACCACCGCCCGTCAGGTATTCGGCGAATACGATCAGAAGGTGACCGACTTCATCGGTGTGCTTCGGATGGTGGAAGCGAGCAAGAGATAACTACAAAAAAAGGAGCCTGAGTGGCTCCTTTTTTTATCTTTCACAAGCATAGCTTGCTGGGAGTTAATAAATTGGAGTTAACTGGAGTTAGATGGAGTTAACGGACATTACCTTTTCTTTTGGGAGATATTAGAAGTTATTGGGAGTTAATGGGAGTTAGCGGACGTTACCTATGCAAGCGAAACAAATGTCCGTTAACTCCACAGGCTGCAAGCCTGTTACCTCCCAATAACACCTGTTAACTCCTGATTTTATCAGCAGAAACAAACGTCTGTTAACTCCACAGGCTGAAGGCCTGTTAACTCCTGCTAACTCCCGATAACTACTAATGAAGAGAAAAGCAAGCCCGGCAACTTTCGGTTGCCGGGCTATTTGTTTTAATAACCGAAAATCTCTTCGAGCTTCAGGGTCTTCACTTCACCGATGGTGCGGAAGAACTTGAGGTCAACCTGCTTCGGATCGCTCACCAAAGCTACACTGTACTTGCGGCCCTTTACCCACTGCTGCTGGAAGGCAAGCAGGTCGGAGAGGGTCATATTCTGCGTCTTCTCGAAGATGATCTTGTTGGGATCTTCGGTCAGACCCAGATCCTTGGCATCGAGGTAGGCAGTCAGGATGGACTCGCGTACGGTACGCTCGGTACGCAGACGGCTCAGAAGGGCGGTCTTGGCATTCTGGAAGGCTGCCTCCGACTGTGGCACGTCCTCGATAATCTCATCGAAATGCGTATAGGCTTCCTCCAGCTTGTCGTTCTGGGTGGTGATGCTTGCCTGGAAAAGGTACGGATCGTGCTGGAATCCCGGAGTTATATACCAGGCATTGGCTGAATATGCCAGACCGCGGGTTTCGCGCATCTCCTGGAATACGATGCCGTTCATGGAACCGCCGAAGT
>JAGBQS010000092.1 GCA_017632695.1 Bacteroidales bacterium | reverse complement strand
GCCTTGGGTAATAGAGAATGATGGGGTATGCCGCCTTCAGTGTCAAAACATTTACGATTTCAGCATTATTTATCAAAGAATGCAGACCTTTTGGCCTGCATTCTTTTTTATAAATCATTAACAAAGTTCCGGATTAGTGCCATCCGGTCGTGGGGCACTCCTTCATTATCACAGTCCTCTCTTGAATACCAGAACGGAGCGGGCGGGCAGGTAGAGTTTGAGCCAGCCCTTGTAGTCGGCAGCATAAAGCGGATCGGGCTGCGTCAGGTATGGAGCATCGGCGCTGACGTTTCCGAAACCGCCGTACTTCGGATCATCGCTGTTGAGCACCAGTTTGTACTCGCCTTCCTTGCAGAGGAAGCCGTAATCGGTAAACGAGCGGTCACCGTCGAAGTTGAATACAAAGAGCAGACGACGGCGCTCGAAGGCAATCACATGATCCTCGCGCTTGTCCCAGATCGGGATGATAGGAGCCTCGCTGAAGCGCAGCACACTCTCAATGAGGTGCACGGCATCGGCATCGAAGGCGTTCAGATACTTGAAGTTGAGGTCTTCGCGGTCAACCAGATCCCACTGGCGCCTTGCATACTTATAACTCCAGCCGTTACCCTCGCGCGGGGAGTCGATCCATTCGGGATGACCGAATTCGTTGCCCATGAAGTTCAGGTAGCCGCCGTTCATGGTAGCCATTGTGATGAGACGGATCATCTTGTGGAGTGCAATGCCGCGATGAACGGTCAGATTCTCGTCGCCGATCTTGAAGTGCCAGTACATGTCGCTGTCGATGAGGCGGAAAATAACCGTCTTATCTCCTACCAGCGCCTGGTCGTGACTCTCAACATAGGAAATGGTCTTCTCTTCCTTGCGGCGGTTGGTGAGCGTCCAGAAGATATCGGTGGTGTTCCATTCCTCGTCGCGCTTCTCCTTCAGGAGCTTGATCCAGTAGTCCGGAATACCCATTGCCAGACGGTAATCGAAGCCCATGCCGCCGTCGGCTACCTTGGCAGCCAGACCCGGCATACCCGACATCTCCTCGGCAATGGTGATGGCCGTAGGCTTGAACTCGTGGATCATCTTGTTGGCCAGCGTGAGGTAGCAGATGGCATCGCCGTCCTCGCAACCGTTGAAGTAATCACCATAGCCGTTAAAGTCCTGACCCAGACCGTGGCTCAGATAGAGCATCGAGGTAACACCGTCGAAGCGGAATCCGTCGAACTGATATACATCCAGCCAGTACTTGCAGTTGGAGAGCAGGAAGTGCAGCACCTCGTTGGAGGCGTAGTTGAAGCAGAGGCTGTCCCAGGCCGGGTGCTCGCGACGGTCGCCGGCATAGAAGTACTGGTCGGCCTGACCGCAGAAGTTACCCAATCCCTCAATCTCGTTCTTCACTGCATGGCTGTGAACGATGTCCATAATCACGGCAATACCAATCTGGTGGGCAACGTCGATGATGTGCTTCAGTTCATCGGGCGTACCGAAGCGGCTCGATGCGGCAAAGAAGTTGGATACATGGTAGCCGAACGATCCGTAGTACGGGTGGTCCTGAATGGCCATGATCTGGATGGCGGTGTAGCCCAGACGGCGTACGCGTGGCAGAACGTTGACACGGAACTCCTCGTAGGTGCCGACTTTCTCCTCGCTGGTGGCCATTCCGATATGGCAATCGTAGATCATGAGCGGATCCACCTGG
>JAGBQS010000091.1 GCA_017632695.1 Bacteroidales bacterium | reverse complement strand
ATTGTCGAACGGCTCGTAAGTGTGTACCGTCTGCCCTTCTTCTACCATGATGTCAGACGTTTCAGAAACAGGCACACTCATTCGCAGATAATACGCATTTGTTGGGGACTTTGCTGTCCCGCTTAATATGATGTCTTTATCCGTTGTGGCTGTTGATATAACGGTTCGTGATATAAATTCCTTGTTTGCACCATAAAACGCAACAGTAAACCCGGCACTCATTTGCGTGCCCTTGAATAATTGGAAAGCGTAATCGGTGTTCGACTTAATCGGAATATATGTACTGCAATACTTGTATTTTTGATCGACTACGACATTTCCGTTATTGCTGATTAACCGACCTTCAACCCAAGACGCATACTCTTCGTCAAAAATGTTTCTACCCATTGCCGGGAAAACAATAGCCGTTGCTGTGACAGGATTCTCTTCTGTAGTTCCTTTCGCCACAAAAACATATCCTTTTTTGTCAATGGCAATAGACCTATTGATTTGAATAATCAGATAATGCTCTGTTGCGCTTGTCGTGATTGTGCATACCCTTTCGCCCGTACCGTCCCACTGAAAAGCGTTTGTCGATTCTTCCGACAGTTCGCCATTCTCAAGCGCACACACTCGGAAAACGGTAATATTTGGATTCATCGCATGAATGGTATACGTTGTATTTGGTTCTGCTTCCCATTTATAGGATCGTGAATCCGATGATGCCGCCCATTGTGCGCTTGTTGGACTTGTGTACTTGATGTATCTGTTCGCCGCAGGAACGTTCGCTTCGTCCAGCAGATTTTTTCCGTTCCACACAGTCAACCCGTTCCACGGAACAATGGGGCGGACGTTCTGCGGTGAGGGATCGCCACTTCCTTCCTGTTTCGGGCTAAACGGAATCAAAAGAGATTTCAGCGGGCGGGCAAGGTCGGTTAAAAACGCCAGCGGGTTTCCCGTGGCTGTGGCTTCCTCTACAGCGCCTCCTGTAACTCCCTTGAGAAGCATGAGGTTAAACAGTTCGTCGTTTGTGGGGAACATAAGATCACTCCTCACTAAACTTCATCTGCTCAACCCATTTTTCGCCTTCCGCGCCAGCCTCGTTATAGCCATAGACTGTTTTGGTGTCCACTTCATGACACAAAGAGCCTGTGGCGTACCCGCTCTTCTCCAGCTTTGTGTCTGTTGAAAGACAGGCGGCACGGACGTAATATCCGTAGTCCGGGAGATTTATCCTTTCGATTTCTCTAAACATAATTACCAGCTCCTTGTGTCAAAAAGTAGGGGGGATGCCTGTTACAGCATCCCCCGTAATTGCATTAGGCAGACACACCGTGCTCGATACGGCAGATGAAGTCATCCTGAAGCACCGCACAGGCGAAGAAAGGAACTTTCCAGCCGATAGTGCCGCGCTGGTTCAGGGGGTCATCAGAACCGGAAGAACCGAGGGGTTTCACGATGATCTGGATGTTGGGCTTGCCCTTGCCGCCCAGCTTCACCATACCGAAGGCGTTCTGACCGTAGATGATAGAAGCGTGGACTTCAGCACCGGAGGAAGCGCCGCCGGAAGGCACGATGCACAGCTCGTTGGTCACAGTCCAATCAGAGGTGTCATCGGGACACCAGCGGAACACGATCTTGGTCTGGTTCGCGGTGGCGGAGGGGTAAACCCGCTCGATGCACATGGGGGTCACGTAGTCGTTGGTATCGGTGTACTGCACATACACCATCTTACCGGTCAGCTCGCGGGCCTCGTCCTCGGACATGGTCTCTTCGACGATCATAGACCGAGTAGTGGCATCGAAGTCTGCATAGGCGGTCAGTTTATCCACACCGGAAGCGCCTTCACCGTAGAGATAAGTCTCGTTGGTGAAATCTTGCCGTTATCAACCTCGAAGAACTTCACCTTGTAGATGTTGCCCAGCTCGTACTTCTGGACACGGGCATCGGACTGATAGGTAGCCACATCAATCCAATGCTGATCCTGCGTGAGGTCGAAGTAGGTGTCGTGGTCGATCTTCGCATGGAAGAAACCATCCGGGAAGGGCTGTGCGCCTTTCTTCTTCAGGTTGCGCACGACACGCTTGATGATCGCGTAGGTCAGGATGTCGCTGGAAGTCAGGGCGGCACGGGAAGTTTTCGTGCCGGGGTACATGACGTTCAGGCCAGCCATGATCTGATCCCGACCCACAGTGTCGATAGACAGCTGGGCCTGACGGTTCAGGCGGTCGGACATGGCCTGTGTCTTGGAGTCGAT
>JAGBQS010000090.1 GCA_017632695.1 Bacteroidales bacterium | reverse complement strand
GACGACCTCGTCTGGTACGACGGACATCAGCCGGTTTCTTTCTCGGTTGAAGGGAAATCGGCACCCGTAGTTGATATTGCCCTCCAGATGTTTGCCTCCGATATGCAGTTGGTGACAGGTCAGCGTGCCGAATCGCGCCGTAATGCAGTTATCCGCATCTTTGAACTCGATCAGAACCGGTCGGCTGTCCAGAAACTGAAAAAGGCAGGAGTGCCGGTCGACAGTCTTCTTCGTCAGATGGATGCTTTCTATATCGGCATCCGTAACGGGCAGATCTGGGTGGTGGGTAGCAACGGTCGCGGCTGTGCGTACGGTATTCTCGAACTGAGCCGTCTGGCGGGTGTTTCTCCTTGGGTCTGGTGGGGCGATGTAACGCCGCAGAAGCAGGAACGGCTCACGTTGGCCGACGGTTTCAAAACACTTCAGGCACCGAGTGTAGCGTATCGCGGTATTTTCATCAACGATGAGGACTGGTCGTTGCGGAACTGGGCCTGGAAGCATTATGAGCAGACCGATCAGTTCGGTGCCATGGGTCCCAAGACCTACAAGGCAGTCTTCCAGCTTCTGCTCCGCTTGCGGGCCAACGCCATCTGGCCGGGAATGCATACCGGAACGCCCGGATTCTTTACCATTGCCGGCAACAAGGAAATGGCCGACTCCTGCGGCATCCTGATCGGAACCTCGCATTGCGAACCTCTTTTGCGCAACAATGTGGCCGAATGGGATCATTCCATCCGTGGTGACTACAACTATATCACCAACCGTCAGCAGGTGCAGCAATACTGGATAGAACGCCTGCAGGAAGTAAAAGGCTCTGAAGAGCTTTTTACCATCGGTATGCGCGGCATTCACGACGGTTCGATGGAGGGCGTGAAGACCCGTCAGGAAAAACTCGAAGGCTTACAGCAGGTCATCGACGATCAGCGGGAACTCTTGCGTAAGTACTACCGGAATGATGTCGGGAACGTGCCGCAGGTCTTTATTCCCTACAAGGAAGTGCTCGAGATTATGGAGAGCGGTCTCAAGGTGCCCGAAGACGTCACGCTGATGTGGTGCGACGATAACTACGGCTATATGACCCGTCTGTCGGACCCCGAACAGCAGCAGCGCCCGGGTGGCGGCGGCGTTTACTACCACCTCTCGTACTGGGGACGACCGCACGATTATATATGGCTTACCACTACGCAGCCGGGACTGATTTACAGCGAGATGAAGGCTGCCTACGATCATAACTGCCGGCAGCTCTGGATTGTAAACGTGCACGATCCGAAGGTGGCTGCCTACGACCTGGAGTTCTTCCTCGATATGGCCTGGGACATCAACGCCATTCAGCCCAATACCATTAACCGGCATCTGGAACGCTGGCTCTGCACGCAGTTCGGTAACGAGGCCGGACACAAGCTGGCTCCAGCCATGCAGGAATTCTATCGGCTGTGTGCCATCCGCAAACCTGAGTTTATGGGGTGGACGCATGTCGAGATGGCCGACCGTAAGGCCTATCCGCGCGGACGCTCGCAAGTCATCGATACCGAGTTTTCGCTTACTGAGTTCGGCAACGAAGTCTGGCATTATCTGTCGGATTATGCCCATATCTGTCTCGAAGTCGAACAGGCAGAGAAACTGGTGCGCCCGGAACTGAAGGATGCCTATTTCGCCCACGTGAAGTATCCCGTACTGGCAGCCCGGGCGATGGCTTCCAAGATGCTCGAGGCGCAGATGGCCCGTTCCCGTTATCAGGGTCAGACCGACAAGGCAATGGAGGGTCGCGAGAACTATATGCTTCAGCATGCAGCCCGATCCTTATATGCCTATCGCGACATCCAGCGTCTCACACAGTATTATAATGACTCGCTGGCCGGCGGCAAGTGGAAGGGAATCATGAACATGATGCCGCGCGACCTCAATGTGTTCAATCCGCCAATCTTGCCCTATATGCCCGAATCGTTCGAGCAAGCAGGCTATGGCGAATATCTGACACATCCTGTATTCCCCGATAAGGCTTTTGCCCGCAATGCCTGTAAATATACGTCGGCAACCGAAGGTGTCCACTCTATCCAGATGCTGGGCCATTCCATGAATGCCGTTTCTATTCCCAAAGGGGGCGAGGTGACCTGCGAATTCACGATAGGAGAGCATCTTGTTTCTGCCGAAGGTTTGTCCGATGCCGTTCTCTATACGGCTATGATACCCACACAGCCCAACGATCGCGGCGACCTCCGTTACGAGGTGACGCTCGACGATCAGGAACCTGTCGTCATATCGCTCAAGGAGAAGTTCCGTTCGGAGTTCTGGAAGCAGAGCGTCTTGCGCGGACAGGCACACAAGCAGACATCCGTCAAGGTGGGCGCGGGCCGACACACCCTCAAAGTAAAGGCCCTCGATGATCACATCATCTTCGACCAGTGGATGCTCGATTTCAAACCCAAAAGGGAGTTTTACATGATTCCTGTTCATTGATATGATATAACTTAAAAATGCTTCGCTTTTTTTTCACCTTATCACTGCTCATTCTCCATTGCACCTTGAGCTTCGCGCAGCAAAGCGCCAATGTCGTTTTTATCGGTAACAGCATCACCTATGGTGCCCTTCACGAGAACCGGGAACAGACGGCGCCGCCTGTGCGCTGTGCCGAGTGGCTTTCTGCACAAAGGGGCATCGATACCGTTTATGTTGCCAACTGCGGACGCAGCGGCAAGACTACCTGGAATTTTCTGCCCAATGCAGCCGATGTGGTTCCCGCCGGCGAAAAGACCTACTTCCCCGAAGTAGTTATGAAGACCCGTCAGCTGGTGATGTCGCATCCCGGTCTGCCGCTTGTATTCAGCATCATGCTCGGCACCAACGATACGGTAGAACGCCGTCACAATTCGCACACCACGCCCGAGGCATACGTCCGCAATCTCTGCACGCTCATCGATTCCCTACTTACCCTTTGGCCCGATGCCCATGTGGTGCTCAACAAGCCCATCTGGTATTATCCGGACTATGTAACCAGGAACGGCTCCGTTGCCTCGCAGGAGAGTCTCAAGCTGCTCGATGCCTACCAGAAGAGTTTTCCGCAGGTGGTGGCACATTGCCGGAAGGGGCAGGTGCATATCGGCGACAGCAAGGCATACGGTTACTTCCGGAAGCATTATCGGACAGATGTGTTCGAGGAGAAAGATTCCCGGGGACAAAGCTACTGGCTGCATCCCAACGAACAGGGAGCTGCCGTCCTGGCCCGCTATTGGGGCAAAGCCATTCTGCCCGTGCTGAAGAAAATTCAGGCTGCACCCGTTCCGGTTGTTCTTACTGCAGGGCAGTCCAATGCCGACGGACGCGTACCGATGGCCGATCTGCCCGTTTCGTTCCAGGATTATTCCTATTGTCTGTGGAGTTACGGCAGCGGCGACTTCGAGTCGGCAACGGGCTATTTCCTGCCCTTCCGTCCGCGTGTAGCCAAGCCCGGCATCGAACAGAGCTGGGGCTTCGATGCCGTTGTTTACAGGCAGTTGGAGCAGTATTGGCAGCAGCCGTTTTTCGTCATCAAGCATACCGACGGAGGCACTGCCATCGACCCGCGCTGTTCGTCCAGTACGCACGGCCTGTATTGGAGTGCCGATCCTTCATTCCTCGATACTACAACGTCTGCCAGTCACGGCGGACGTTCTTTGCTGAAGGCCTTCGAGCAGCAGATCGACGATTGCCTGAAACATCTTCCCGCTAACTACCAGATTAAGTTCCTGATCTGGCATCAGGGCGAGAGCGACCGTCAGGCTGCAGATACTTATTATCGGAACCTGCAGGCTGTGATAACCCACCTGCGTCAGCATCTGGCACAAAAAACGGGCAAGGCTGAATATCTCAGCTTGCCCGTAGTATGCGGTACGTTTTCCAAGGATAGCCGTCAGGGGTCAGCCAAGGTGGCCGAAGCCCTTCGTCAGCTCTCGCAGGATGATCCGAACTTTTATGTTGTCGATGCCTCCGACCTATCACTCTTGCCCGATCGTCTGCATTTCGATGCTCAGGCAGCGCAGATTCTCGGCATCCGATTTTTCGAGGTCCTGAAAGCCAACGGTTTGCTTTAGTTGATCAGGAAGATCTTTGTCTTTCCGTTGTAGGTGGCTTTCACCGTAGCGCGACCCTCCACAATCTGACTGATCTCGCACTTTACGCCAGGCACATCAGCCTTGGCCTCCAGTTTCGTGCCGGCCTTCAGCGGGCCGTACACCTGATAGCGGATCTGGTCAGAGTAGCCGTTCTGGTTGGTGAAGCGGATAGGCGTTGCAGGTATGTTCAGTTTCTGTCCGTCGGCAGTAATGGTGAGCTGTGGAACCACTGGAGCCGTGTGTTCGGCACCCTTCGAGAAACTGATGCCGTGAAGGTCAAAGAGACCCTGCGGGCGCTGAGGCTCCTGAGGCCGTCTGCCGAACTGCGGCCGACCTTGAGGCTGTTCCGGCTGTTTCACTTCCGGACCGTCGGCCACCAGATAGATGGCATGCTTGCCCGAAAGACCCTCTACGGCAGGAACGGCAGCATAATACATCGTCTCCTTACGGTCTGCATTGGCAGGAACATCAATAACGCCAATCTCCTGACCCTTCCAGGGATCATCCAGTTTGATGTGAATCTTGAAGGCGCCCTTGCCGCTTGGAGTCAGACAGATTCCCAGCGTGGTGTTATCGCCCTGTTTCGTTCCCTCGAAGGCCTTGCAGCCCTTGGTGTCCTGCGTCAGACCGCCGAAGCCGAAGTACTTGAAGCCTGCGATGCCGCCGTTCTGGATGCCTGCCAGATCCATGGAGTTGTTCCACACGTCGTGATTGTCCTGCAT
>JAGBQS010000089.1 GCA_017632695.1 Bacteroidales bacterium | reverse complement strand
TCCCCAGTTAGGAAATTTTTACTCCCCCGTTGGGAAAAAATATTTCCCCCGTGAGGAAACAGATTTTTCTCCTTAAGGCAAATGAAAAAATTAGTACTGACAACATAACAAAAATACAGATCAAAATGGATGTTAACAAACTGAACGAACAGATTATCGATGCACTGAATCTGGAGGATGTCCGTCCGGATGATATCGAGAACGATGCGCCTTTGTTCGGTGAAGGATTGGGCCTTGATTCCATCGATGCATTGGAACTGATAGTTCTGATGGAGAAGTATTACGGCATCAAGCTTCAGAATCCGGCCGAAGGTAAGGAGATCTTCAAGTCGGTCAACTGCATGGCTGACTATATTGACGCCCATCGTACAAAATAAGGCTGTATGTCCGCAAATAGAATTGTCATAACCGGTTCGGGAGTGATTTCGGCCATTGGGGCAGGTAAGGAGGAAACCCTTCAGAGCCTGCAGCAAGGGGTTGGAGGCGTGGCTCCGGTCCGCTATCTGCAAACCGATCATACGGAATGTATGGTGGGAGAGGTGAAAATGACCAACCGGGAAATGATGGCTCGGCTGGGCATCCCTTCCGATGTGCCTGTTGTCCGCACTTCTCTGTTGGGAATGCTTGCCCTTCGCGAGGCACTGCAGGAGTCCGGTTTGAGTCGGGAAGACTTGGCCGAAACCGCTTTCATCAATGGTACGACGGTTGGCGGAATGGACAAGAGCGAACAGTTCTATTTGGATTTCCTGGGCGAGACAGCTTCGTCGGAAGTGCCTGTGGCGTACATTAAAACCCACGATTGCGGTGCAAGTACCGATATGATAGCCGACTATGCCGGACGGTTCGGAATGACTACCAGTATTTCGACTGCCTGTTCCTCGGCAGCCAACGCCATTATTCTGGGAGCCCGCATGATTCTGGCCGGCGAATGTGACAAAGTGGTTGCCGGTGGAGCCGAATGCCTGTCGAAGTTCCATCTGAACGGTTTCAATACGCTGATGATTCTGGATCAGCAGCCTTGCCGCCCGATGGATGCCGGCCGTGCAGGACTGAATCTGGGTGAAGGCGCCGCCTATCTGGTCCTCGAAAGCGAGGCATCGGCCCAAAAACGGGGAGCGAAAGTGTTGGGCGTGTTGTCGGGGTTCGGCAACGCCTGCGATGCTTTCCACCAGACGGCTTCTTCTCCCGAGGGCGAAGGTGCATTCCTGGCTATGCGTCAGGCTTTAAGTATGGCCGGTTTGCAACCGTCGGATGTGGATTACATCAATTGTCACGGAACCGGAACGCCCAACAACGACCCCAGCGAGTTGAGGGCTATGCATCGGTTGTTTGGAAATGTCCTGCCTCCCTTTTCAAGTACGAAAGGGTTTACGGGACATACCACAAGCGCTTCGGGTAGCATCGAAGCGGTTTTCTGCCTGCTGGCTTTGCAGCATCAGTTCCTGCCCGTCAATCTGAATTTCTCTTCACCGATAGCAGATGAAGAGCATCCGGAGTCCGATAACATGCCTGTAACTGCCGGAAATCAGGCTTTGCGCCATCCGATTCGTCGGGTACTGTGCAATGCTTTCGGGTTTGGCGGAAACGACAGTTCTATTCTTTTGGAGGTTTAGTTATGGAGGGAAAGAAGATTTTTGTGCAGGCTGCCAACCAGATATCCATTCAGAAGCCTTTGTGCCGGGAATGGATGGAGAACCCCATCGCATACAGCGAACCCTTCAGCCGCAGTATCGATCCGGATTTCAAACCCTATGTTTCGCCTGTTGAGGGCCGGAGAATGGGTAAGGTTCTGAAACGGGCTTTGGCGGTATCTTTGCAGACTTTGCGTGATTGCGGACTGGATCAGCCGGATGCTATCATTACCGGAACCGGGTTGGGAAGCGTCGAAAGTACTGAAGCTTTTCTGCTTGATATGTGCCAAAACGGCGAGCAGTTACTGAAACCTACGCATTTTATGCAGTCCACGCATAATACAATCGGTTCGCTGGTGGCTATCCAGACCCGTTGTCACGGATATAATGCAACCTACAGTCACAAACAGATCAGTTTCGAGAGCGCTTTGTACGATGCTTATCTGCAACTGAAGGCCGGAGAGACCGGGAATGTGCTGGTGGGCGGACACGATGGAACAACGCCTGATTATTTCCGTTTGCTGGAGTTGGCCGATTATGTCGGCAATGGGATGAACGGCACTTGTGGAGAAGCGGCAATGGCGGCTTTGCTTTCCGTAGGCGACCGTTCCTATCCGAATCCTCCTTTATGTGAACTTGCCGGAGTGAAGCTGTTGAACCGGCCAACCATCGGACAATGGAAGTCGGCACTGGATTCTCTTTCTTTGCCCGACGATCTGGTTGTGTTCAGTGGAGAAAACGGACATCCGCTCAACGACAGCTGTTATGCAGCCGTACTGCAGGCAGTTCTTCACGGAAGACCGGCTGTTCCGTATAAGCGCTGGTTCGGAGAATGTTTTACGGCATCGGCCTTAGGCTTTTATGCTGCTGCCGAATACATCCGTTCGGGAAAGGCAAAGAATGTACTGCTGCTGACTATAGGCCGTTCGGGAGAAGCTGCGGTTGTCTTGCTGAAAGGTTTGTCAGTTGATTAAAAAAGAATCATTTAGAAAACAGTAATCAGATATGAAACTTTTTCTGTTGTGCCTGTTGCAGTCCATGCTGCTGGCTTTGGGACAGGTTTTCCTGAAGATGTCAACCCACGCGATGGAAGCATTCGGTTGGAATTGGCATTACTTCAAAAGTGTACTGCTGAACGGTCCGCTTCTTCTCTTCGGACTCAGTTTCGGCAGCGCAGGCCTCTTGTGGCTCTGGATTATCAAGCACTATCCGTTAAGTCAGGCATATCCGCTCAACAGTTTGAGCTATGTGTTCGGCATCTTGGGCGCCATCCTGCTGTTCGGAGAGAAAGTTTCGGCTTGGGGTTGGATCGGCGTATGTCTGATTATCGGAGGCTGCGTATTGGTTACAATGAAATGACAATGAAGGATTCTGTTTTCGATATTACCGAAACCCGCGTTGAGGGTGATGAGATGATTTTCCGGATTCGGCTGAATGCCGGACATCCTGTCTATCAGGCTCATTTCCCGTCCCATCCGATAACGCCCGGAGCCATATTGGTTCAGATCTGTGTGGATCTGGTCAGGAAATGTACAGAATCGGATATCCGCTTGACAAATGTACGTAACGTCAAGTTCCTGAAACCGCACAATCCCGAAGAGACACCCAACCTGACGGTACGGTTCAAAGTTCCGACCCGTCCGGAAGGAGAGCTGGAGCTGATGGATGTGATCATCGGAAATGAGACAAGTATAGTTGCCCGGATGACTTTAGGTTTTTAAGACGTATTACAAATTATGACAGATTGCAAGGCCTTCTTAAAAGCGACACATACCTGTGTGATTGTTCCCACATACAACAATCAGGGGACTCTTGTGCTGGTATTGGATCGTTTGCAGCCTTTTGCAGAGGATATTCTGGTAGTCAACGACGGATCGACCGATGATACGGAAAAGCTGTTGAAGAACTACCCGCATCCGATCTCGCTGGTCAGCTATCAGTCGAACAGAGGTAAGGGACATGCATTGCGTGTCGGGTTCCAGACCGCACTTTCGATGGGATTCGAATATGCAATCACCATCGATAGCGACGGACAGCATTATCCGGAGGATCTGCCTTTGTTTGCCGATGCGATGCAGAAGCATCCGGGAGCGCTGATTGTTGGGAACCGGAAGCTCGTACAGGAGAATATGGCAGGAAAAAGTTCTTTTGCCAACTATTTCTCGAACTTCTGGTTCATGATTCAGACCTGGCAGTACTTGCCCGATACGCAGACCGGCTATCGTGTCTACCCTTTGAAGGAATTGAGAGCTACCCGTTTCCTGACCAGCCGATATGAGGCTGAACTGGAGTTGCTTGTTTTCCAGGCTTGGAATGGTGTCAGACTGGTTTCTACACCCATCAGGGTTTATTATCCGCCTCAGGAAGAAAGGGTCAGCCATTTCCGTCCGTTTCAGGATTTCATGCGAATCTCCGTTCTGAACACGGTATTGTGCGTCCTTTGCCTTTGTTATGGCTGGTGGTCGATGCTTTTCCACGCTGAGTTCGTAAAACGGATCGGATACAGGCTGCTGACTTGCTGGGATCTGTTATTTGCCTTGGTAGCGGCCTTGCTGGTTCCGTTACCGTTGGTGTTTGTTTTCAAGTGGTTCTTACCCCAGACGGACCGGCATAAACTCAAGTATCACAAGATACTTTGTGCCTATTTCCGGTTCCTGCTGCATCATATACCGGGAGTAAAGATTACCATCAGCAATCCGTACAAAGAACAGTTTGCCAAACCTTCCATTCTGATCAGCAATCATCAGTCGCACCTGGACCTGTTGTCTATCCTGTCGCTTTCGCCGCGAGTGGTGGCAATGACCAACCAATGGGTATGGAACTTCTGGATCTACAAGCCTGTGCTCCGTTATTTGGAGTATTATCCGGCATCCGAAGGACTGGAGAACAGCGAGGGACATATCGAGAGCCTTCTGAAACGAGGCTATTCGATTGTCATTTTCCCGGAAGGAACCCGTTCGGCAGAGTGTAAGATACTGAAATTCCATCGAGGAGCCTTTTATCTGGCCGAAACATTGCAGGCCGATATCATTCCGATATATCTGGATGGAACGGGTCGCGTATTCCCGAAGAAGGAAACGATGATCTATCCCGGAAAAATCAGTATTTTTGTCGGAAAGCGGATCCCTGCAACCGATAAGCTGACGGGAGAGAACTATCGGGAAAAGACCCGTTACTGGCATCGGTATTACGAAACCATTGATCAAGAAAAACCTTTCTGATGAAACTGATTCCGGCTATATTGATGTTTGCCCTTCAGTTGGGAATCGGTCTGGCGCAAATTCCCCAGCCGAAACACCTGTCCGGTTATCGGGCAGGAGCTACTGCTATTGTAGTTTGTCCGGGAGGCAGTTACAGCTGGTTGGATAAGCAGACCGAGGGACACGAAGTAGCCAGGTGGCTGAACAGAGAGGGAATCTCGGCTTTTGTGCTTTATTATCGGGTGCAGGGAGGTTTTTCGTTCGCTTCCGGTTATCGGTACGTTATGCGCGGACATCAGTATCCGGATGCACAGGACGATTTGAGGCAGACGATTCTCTGGCTTCGGGAAAATGCCGACAGTTTGGGTATCAATCCGCATCGGATCGGGGTCATGGGTTTCTCGGCCGGCGGTCATTTGGCTGCTTCGGCCGGCTTTCTGTTCGAAGAATCTGCCCGTCCGGATTTCATAGTTTCCGTATATCCGGTAGTTACCTTGTGTCAGAAACCTTATGTCCACAGGCGCAGTCGTCGGGCGCTCCTCGGCGAATACCGGAAATATAGCCGGAAATGGAGAGACAGCCTGTCGCTTGAGAAGCATATCACACCCGATATGCCCCCGACTTTCCTGGTGAACTGCGTGGACGATCCGATTGTGCATTATCATAACAGCGAGTTGCTTGATTCGGCCCTTAGTGCCCAAGGTGTTCTGCATCGTTACATTCAGTATAAGTCCGGAGGACACGGGTTCGGAGCTGATTCAGTAAAGGCGGGTCGGGAAGCCGCTTGTTGGAAACAGGAATTTATAAATTGGTTGAACAATGAAATTTGATGATATACGTCCCTATTATGAGGAAGAGATTCCGGCTGCCATGAAGCGTATTGCTGCAAGCAGGATGTTTTCTTCGTTGTCCGAATTCGTTTTTCCCGGTAGGGAAGTGGACGAGGTTCGGCAGATGGTTGCGGGTCTGACTTCCATCGAAGAATTTCAGGACCGCGTGATGAATGTCTTCAATCATGAGGTAATACGTCGGAGTATTACGGAGTTTACGTTCGATGGACTGAACCGCATCGAACGCGGGAAACCCTATCTGTTTGTAAGCAATCATCGGGATATTGTCCTCGACAGCAGTCTGCTTCAGACCGTTTTGCACGAGAATCAGTTCGAAACGTCCGAGATTACATTCGGCGCTAATCTTATGCAGGGTGAACTGATTGTCGATATCGGTAAATCGAACAAGATGTTCCGGGTGGAGCGTGGTGCTACGCCCAAGGAGTTTTACCGGTTGTCAATGCATCTTTCAGAATACATCCGTCATGTCATTACCGAAAAGAAATCGGGTGTGTGGATTGCCCAGCGCAACGGAAGGACCAAGGACGGGAACGATAGGACCGATCAGGGAATCATCAAGATGTTCTCCATGAGCGGTCCGAATGACAAGATTGAAACGCTTTCCGAACTGCACATCCTGCCGGTCAGCGTTTCGTACGAATGGGAATCGTGCGACTTCCTGAAGACTTTTGAATTGTACAATACACTGAAGACCGGGAAATATGTCAAGCAACCGGGAGAGGATGTCAACAGCATTCTGACGGGTATCTTGCAGCCGAAGGGAAGAGTGCATTTCGAAATCTGTCCGCCTATTGACCCTTCAGAACTGATGGCTTTCTCCAACCATACCCAGAACGAGTATCATGCACAGGTAGCTCATCTGATTGACCATCGTATTCACGAACATTTCAGGTTGTGGCCCAATAACTATATTGCCCACGATAAGCTGTATGGTCAGAATACCTATCGCCGTTTGTACGATGAAAGTCAGAAAGCGGCATTCGATAACCGGATTGACCAGCTTTTGCTTCAGGCTCCCCAGGTGCTTGGTCCGGATTTCGATTCGGATACGGTACTCGACATCTTCCTGAAAATTTATGCCAATCCGGTCAACAACAAGGCTTATGCCTGATGTTGGCCTAACATTCATAATGATATGCAGCGTTTCTTCCTGACAGTTTTCGATTGGGTGCAGCAGCATCGCCGATGGGGTGGAATCATTTTGACTCTACTCGTCGCATTGTGCGTGTTGCAGGTTTCCCGATTACAGTTCAAGGAAGAAATAACTGATTTCCTGCCTGTCGACGAGCATTATCGGGAGTCGATGAGAATATATCAGGAAGTGGCGTCGGCCGATAAACTGATTCTGCAGTTTACTTCCACGCAGGGTAAGGATTCCATTATTGCAGCGGTTGAACGATTCGGAGAACTGTTAGCCGAACGCGATTCAATCGGCTGGATAGCTTCTTATGAGCCGCAAGTCGATTACTCCCGAATCCTGGATGTTACGGAGTTCGTTTACAGTCATCTGCCCTATTATCTGGACGAGTCGGATTACCTTCGGATGGATTCGCTTTGGAAGGACTCTGTTTATATCGGTCAGCGGTTTGATTGGATTCAGGCCCAGTTGGGCAGTCTGTCGGGCAGTTTCATCATGCCTGTGCTGCAGCTTGATCCGTTGGGAATGGGTAATCGGATAGGGGAAAGGTTGCGAGGTTTTCAGCCGGAGATGCAATTTGACCGATATGACGGGTATGTTTTCACCTCCGACGGGAAAAGTTGTCTGGTGACTGTCGAGAGTCCTTTCGGCAGCAGCGAAACAGATTACAACGGACGTCTGATTCAGATGCTGGAACAGATCGGTTCCGAACTGGGCGACGATATTGAGTTGCATCTGATGGGAGCTCCGGTAATAGCAGTAAGCAATGCCAGCCGGATTCGTCAGGATATCTGGATAGCATTATCCGTATCTGTTATCCTGATATTGGTTTTGCTGTGGGTATCGTTCCGGAGTTTGCTTTCTTTGTGGTACATCGCTTTATCAACGGCTTTCGGCTTCTTGCTGGCGGTAGCAGGACTGTCCCTGTCCGGTCAGCAGGTGTCTCTGATTGTTATCGGGATAGCTTCTGTCATTATCGGCATAGCGGTCAATTACCCCTTGCATTTTGTATGTCACAGTCAGGATGTTTCTTCGTCAGAGAATACAACCGCATCTGATGGCCGGCGAGTCTTGTCCGACCTGGTCAAACCTTTGCTGATTGGCAATATCACGACGGTAGCCGCTTTCCTGACCCTGGTTCCTTTGGAGGCAGTAGCTATCCGGCAGTTAGGACTGTTCAGCGCCTTGATGCTGGTGGGAACCATCTTGTTTGTATTGCTTGTGTTACCGCATTTTGGTATGAAACGTTTCGGCCGAAGGCTGGCACCCGAACAGAACGATAAGCCTGCGGCAACTTGGATGGATCGTTTTGTGAAACATCCGCTGGTGTTGTCGGCTATACTGATTCTGACTCTGGTTCTGGGTTGGCAGAGTTTGGGAATGACCTTCGACAGCGATGTGTCACACCTGAATTATATGACTGCCGGGCAGCGTGCCGATATGAAACGGCTTGAGGCGATGCAGGGGCCTACACAAGGTGTTGTTGTTTATGTAACGGCTACTGCCGGACAAATGGAAGCCGTCCGTCCGCTGTCGGACAGTTTGCTTTCAGCCGGCTTGGTAACCGACGAGAAAAATCCGTCGTTTTTCCTGCCGTCCGAATCTTTGCAGCAACACCGTCTGCAACTTTGGGAAGATTTCTGGCAGACACATAATTATCTGGCATTTCTTTCCGAATCCAGAAGCCGCGGGTTCAGCGAGGAGGCTTTCGAACCGTTCCAGCTCCTGATTGAAGAAGAACATCCTGTCTTGTCATCGGCCGATTTCTATCCGCTGACATCTTCCGTCCTTACCGGTTATGTAGGCCAGACATCATTGGTGGCCCGATTGTCTGTACCTGACGAAGAGTCGGCTTCCGTAACCGAAGAACTATTGAATGCAAGGCTGAACGGCGGCCGGGCCTTCGACCTTCCTTCCTTGAACAGACGGATTGCCAATACCCTGACTGCCGACTTCAATTATATAGGTTTTGCATGTGCCGTCATCGTCTTTCTGTTCCTTTGGATTTCTTTCGGTCGTGTTGAGCTTGCATTGCTGGCCTTTGCTCCGATGGTAGTCGGATGGATATGGATTCTGGGGCTGATGCAGTTGTTCGGCATACAGTTCAACCTGGTCAACATCATTCTGGCAACCTTCATTTTCGGACAGGGTGACGATTATACCATCTTTATTACCGAAGGTCTGGTAAAAGATTACAGGCAGGGTTCCGGACATCGGGTACTTGTCGGCTATCAGCGCAGCATACTGTTGTCGGCTGCCATCATGCTGGTCGGTATCGGGTCTTTGATACTGGCCAGACATCCGGCCATGCATTCTTTGGCCGAAGTAACCATAATCGGTATGACGGTGGTGGTGCTGATGGCGTGGCTGGTTCCGCCCGTTCTGTTTCATTGGCTGCTTCGGGTCGACAAGCCTTTGCGTGATTATCTGGACAAGACCAAAAATTCTGATTAAATTCTGAATACATTAAACAATCATTATGAAAGATAAGATTTATAAATTGCTGGAAGATCAGCTTCCGTTGGTAGATCTTGAATCTGACCGTCTGTACGACGAGTTGGATTCCCTGGGCGTGACAACTATTCTGATGACTCTCTCCGAAGAATTCTGAATTGAGCTCTATACCCGTGATGCAACACCCAAGAATCTGAAGAGT
>JAGBQS010000088.1 GCA_017632695.1 Bacteroidales bacterium | reverse complement strand
GGGGCTTTGCTCCACACAGACAGACCCCAAGTTCTGTCAGTTTGAATCGATGGAATACGGCTGGCGGGCGGCGTTCTGCCTGTTAACGCTGACGTATTACCACAAGTATTGTCTGCATACCATCCGTGGAATCATCTCACGCTGGGCTCCGCCCAACGAGAACCCGACGGAGGCGTACATCAAGCATGTGTCTGGCATCGTGGGCATCGGCCCGGATGAGTGCCTGGGTCACCCTTCGGAACACCCTGCCCGCTGGCAGCTCTTAGCCGCAGCAATGGCCACGCACGAGAATGGCATCACACCCGACTGGCAGCCGATGCTGAAGGGGTGGGAGATGGCCAGAGGCCAGAGCTGATAGTTATTAGTTACTAATTGATAGTTGATAATTGATAATTTTTTCCGTCCGGTCGTCACTGAATCCGACTTTGGTATTGGCAGAATAGGGCAATTGTCAATTGTCAACTATCAATTCGATATTATGTTCTTTAGCATATGTTGTCACACGGGAACCGTTCATTTCTTCAGCTGCTCTTCCAGCGTTTGGATTTCACGGCGCACATCTTCCAGAATCATCAGGTCGTGATGCTCGAGGGCTTCGATGTACTGAAGAATGTCTTCGTGAACGCGCAGCACCTTCAGCCGGAGCTCGGGTTTGTCCTGCAGGATATTAAGCATACGGTCGTTCAGGACATAAATCTTGTTCAGCATGTGCTCGTATTCGCCCAGATAGGCGGCATGTTCTGCGTACTCGTCGACAATTTCGGCAAACTGTCCGGCGGGAGCTTTCTCGTCGGCCAGCTTCTGTGCCTGGTCGACGGCCTCCATGCTGGCCTGCCAATGACTCTCGATTTCTTCCGGAGAGCCTTTCACCATTACGTTGTCCGGCTCTGGAGCCTCTTCCTCCGAACCTTCGGTCACATCGTCCTCTTCCAGTTCCTCTTCGGGATCATCCAGGTATTCCGGATCGTCGTATTCCTCGAAGCCGCTGTCTTCGTACTGAGGCAGCCAGTTGAATTCGATGGCTCCTGCATGCTCGGTCAGGAATCCTTTCCGGTAACCCTCGATGACGATTTTCAGCGAATCCTTGTCGCCCAGCATCAGCGCACGGTAACGGCACTCGTAGGCAAAACTTTCATCGTAATGCTCCGGGGCAGTGTGGAATTCCAGAATCATATCGGCCATGCTGTAGTAGCACTGGGCGTTGCCGAGAACGGCTCCGCGGGCATACCACGACCAGGCTTTGGCATCGTCCTGCTCAAATCCCATCGATCCGTTCTGGTAATAAATGGCCATGAAGAGGGCCCCGAAGCTGTCGCCCATGCTGGCGGCAATATCCAGATCGTCCTTCAGGCTGGCAGTAATGGATTTCTGTGTCTCCTCGGGAAGGGTCTCGAACTCTTCCTCGGTTACGAGGTAGCAGTAGTCGAAGAAACCGTCGGACGAATAGGCACCGCGCGCCTTCTCCATGATCTCGATGAAACGTTCATCGTCGGTAACGGTCATGTTCTCATCGCAGGAGGTTCCGATGGCCCACGGGAAGAAAGCCGTACTGTCGCCGTGTCGGGTGGCCGCCTCCTCGTACAGGGCGTTGGCTTCGTCTTTCCGGCCGCATTCCTTGGCAGCATCGGCCTTGATGTGGTAATACAGACCGTCGATGCTTTCGCCGCGCGCTTCGGAACCGGCAATGAACTTGCTGACGTCCTGATAGGCTTTTTCCGGATCGGCCTTCATGCCGTACTGTCCGAAAATCATGTCGCGCAACATCTGCTGGGCAGCCCATTCGCTGCCTTCGTCGAGGGCCTGGCGCATTTCCCGCTGATAGCGGCCCAGATCCGATTCGCCGAAGTCGCCGTCGCGGTAACAATAAGCCAGCATCATGCGGGCATCGGCGATACCCGCATGCATGGCGATGGTGTAATATTTTTCCTTAATCTCGTTGGCCTTGGCGTCGGGCTGGAGTATATCCTGATAGCGGGCCCAGGCATATTGCATCCAGGGGTTGCCGGTTCCGGCAGCCTCCCGAAGCTGTTCTTCAGTGTCCTGCAACAGTGCTACAAAGTTCCGCTGGCGCATCAGCCGAAGGAAATACGGCTGCAGTTCCTTGTTGTCGGCTACTGTAGGTGCAATCTGCCAGAAAGCTTTGGAGGATTCGTAGTTGCAGATAAGATTTTCAAGGTTGGTGTTCATAGGAATTGTTTTTAGTGTTTAGAAATTCATGATGGACTCTCCGTCCTTGCCGTCCTGATCCACATAACGGATGGTGATAATCAGATCGTGACGCTTGGTGGAGACGGTTGCCTGATAGGAGTAGGTCACCTGGGGATCGTCGGCTTTGTATTCGACGCTTCGGTCGTAGCTGCTGTTGTTGCCCAGCTTGACACCCTTGGCTTTAACGGCTATGGTTTTACCCCTCAGACGGGAGAGAGTTTTCTTGATGAACGAGTCGTACGATGCTTCGCTGCCCGGAGCGATATGGTTGATGATGCAGATAGGACTGAGGTTGCCGCCTTCTCTTTCGGCCACAACCACTTTGTTGAGCCAATAGGGTGTGGCGTTGACAACGGTTACCTTACTGTCGAGTTTCCAGACCTTCGGAACATTCAGGCTGATGATATTTTCGTCGAGGTCCTGTGCAAAACACATATTCAGGCTGATGACAGCCGTAAAGAGCATAAAAAGAATTCTTTTCATAATACTTGGATGAATGAAAAACAATTAGAAATATAAATAAGCAGACGTGAATCTGTTGTTATGTCGTGAAACGTAAAAAGCCCTGGTTCGTTAAAACCCTGGCTTTTCGGAAAAGGAGAAGAGCCCGGGGGATTCCTCTCCTTGTATGTGGAATGCGTGGATTACTGCATAGGAATGAGCAGCCAGGCTTCGGCACAAGTGCCCTGTTCAGAGGAATAGGTTGAACGGATGATGTCGCGAACGGCAGTTGCAGCTTCGCGGGTATCGAAACTGCCGGCTACAACCCGATACATACCGCTGGTGTTCTGTACCAGGAAGGCGTTGTAACCGCGGCTTACCATCTTGCTCTTCTGGTTCTCGGCGTTCGATTTGGTGCCGAAACTGCCCACAATCACGTTGAAACTTTTCAGTTTGCCCGAATCGCCGGCATCTACCACCGAGATCTGTTCGGTACGGTCGTTGGCCTGAACTACCGGAGCTTCGGGTGCAGGCTTAAGGGTTGCGTTATACTGGATAGGTGCCACTTCGGTTACTTCGGCAGCCGGATCGGCCACCGAGGTGGCTTCGCTTAAGAGCTTCTGAGATTTGCAACTGCTGAACGAAAGCAAGGCAATGGCGGCAGTTGCCATAAGAATGATTTTTTTCATATTTCGGAATGTTTAGAATGTCCGTGAATAATCTTATTTTCCGTGCAAAAGTACACATTTATTTCATATAAAACAAATTTTAGTACGGAAAAAACACATTTATGGCCGTTTTATTTGCAAAAATATAAAAAACTGACTATCTTTGCGGACGAATATTGTGTTCCCGGTAAGGTAAACTGTATAATCCGTTTGTTCAAGACCCGTTTGAGAGCGGGGCTTTTCAGATAAAGATGGAAGAATTTTTGCTTTCAGTTGAGGAACTGCTGATGTCGGTTCCGTTGTGGCTTCAGATTGTGGGCCTTTGTTTTGGTGTGTTCTGGTTGCTGCAGATGATTCTGCTGTTTGTTGTCAGACGCCGGATGCTGAGTTGCATCAGGGCGGAACTCAAGAACAATATTCCCGTTGCCGAAACCCAGCCCGGTGTCAGCGTGGTTGTGTATTCGCACAATCAGGCCGACGACCTGATCTGCAATCTGCCCATCATTCTTAATAATGATTATCCCAACTTCGAAGTCATTGTGGTTGACGACGGCTCGACCGACGATACCGAAAGTGTGCTGACCCAGATGGACCAGCGTTCGGAGCACTTCTTCCACACCAGCCTTGCCGAGAAGATTACGACGCTCAGCCATCGGAAAATGGCTATGACATTGGGCGTGAAGGCTGCCCACAACGATATTATTCTGATGACCGATGCCCATTGTATGCCGGCATCGGAGAAGTGGATTGCCAGTATGATGAAGCATTTTACACCGGGCGTGGATGCCGTAATCGGCCCTGTGGTTTGCGAGAACCGGGTGGGTCTGAAGAACCGTTTCTATCAGTGGGATCTGTTCGACCGTATGCTCGATATGTTCAATCTGACATTGTCCGTAAAGACTTACGGCGGCTGGGGCTGCAATATGGCCTTCCGGAAGGACGTCTTCTATGCCAACCAGAATGAGGCGTTCCAGAAATATCTGAGACTGAACCGTGGGGAAGATGATCTGTTCCTGAAGGAAATCACTCGCGGAAAGAATGTGGCTGCCGCATGCAGCAAGGATGCCGTAATGGTTTCGCAGGAGTCGCAGCTGAAATATGTGTGGGGTAAAATTCGCCTGAAGCGTGCCTTCACGCAGCGTTTCTATTTTGCATCGCCGGTAATGGTTAGACGTCTGGATGCTGTTACCAGAATTCTGTGCATATTGTGCGGTCTGTCGTTCATCGGCTTGTCGGCCTGGCTGCACCTGTGGTGGCCGATGGCTGTAATTGCGGTGCTGTTTGCGGGTTATGCTGCCGCCTACGCCCTGATTCCGTATTACACGGCCCGTCGGCTGGGCGTACACCGCTATCTGTTCATGCCTTTGGCTTTCGCGCTCATTACACCGCTCCTGGACATCGTGTTTGCCTTACGGGCTCATTTCAGGACCAAGCAGTTCTACGTCTGCCGCATTTAAGCCTGCCACATTTAAGCCTGCCGGTCAGTCATCGGTCAGCATCGGTCAGTCATCGGAGGCATGTTCGTTGAGGCGGTCCTCCCACAGGTAATGACGGGTCTCTTTGACCAGGATGCCGCTGAGGGCTATCAGACAAATCAGGTTAGGAATCGCCATGAGGGCATTGGCGGTATCGCCGAAGTTCCAGACCAGATCGATGGCCCAGTTGGCTCCGAAGAAGGCTCCTAAAATCATCAGGCTCCTGTAGATATACCGGACTGTCCGGTTGTTCCGTCCGCAAAGGTATTCGAGCGCCTTTTCGCCATAATACGACCACCCGAGTATGGTGCTGAACGCAAAGGTGAAGATGGCTACCGAGAGGATGATGACACCGATGTTATAGCCGCCCACAACGAGCGGGATCTGTGTAAAGGCGCGTTTGGTAAGTGTTTCGCCGGCCGACGCATCGATGCCGTTAGGTGCCAGCATGGTGCTGACCAGAACGATGCCTGTCAGCGCACAGACTACAATCGTGTCCCAGAATACAGAGGTGCTCGATACCAGCGCCTGTCGTACCGGGTTCTTGGTCTGGGCAGCAGCTGCAACAATGGGCGCTGAACCCAGTCCGGCTTCGTTGGAGAACAGGCCTCGGGCTATGCCGAAACGCATGGCCAGCATGAGGGTCGAACCTATGGCGCCGCCTTCTATAGCCTGACCGGTGAACGCCGATGTCACGATGCAGCGGATGGCAGGCCAGACGTATTCGTAGTTGATGGCAAGCAGAAGCAGACATCCGGAAACGTAAAATAGTGCCATGAAGGGAACTAAAGCCACGCAGACACGCCCGATTCCTTTGACGCCGAAAAAGACTACCGATGCAACTAACAAAGCCAGCACCAGACCGGTAACCTGCGTGGGAAGGCCGAAGGTGTCGGCGGCGGTTGTCGAGATGGCATTGCTTTGTACCATACAGCCGATACCGAACGAAGCCAGGAAGGTGAAGACGGCAAAGGCGACGGCCAGCCAGCGGCAATGCATACCATGCTCGATGGCATACATGGGTCCGCCGTGCATTTCTCCGTTTTTGCCTTTTACCCGGTATTTGACTGCAAGCAGGGCTTCAGCATATTTGGTGGCAATGCCCAGCAGTCCGGTAATCCAGCACCAGAATACGGCACCCGGACCGCCGTGCATCACGGCAGTAGCTACTCCTATGATGTTGCCCGTTCCGATGGTTGCTGCCAGACTGGTGGCTAAGGCACTGAACTGGCTGACATCGCCCGAAGCACCTTTGTCGGGTTGCATGCTGATGCGGATGGCGCGTCCGATGTGACGCTGCGGAAAATGCAGACGGATGGTCAGGTACAGATGTGTGCCCACCAGCAGAATAATCATCGGCCATCCCCACAGGATGCCGTTAACGGTATTCAGCAGTTGGTTGGCAGAATCGAGAAATGAATCCATAACACTAATATTTGGTGCAAAGATACACTGTTTTTCTTAAACTGACAACTTTTTGATATAAAAAATGAGTGAAAAGAAAAATCTTGTCGTAATTTTGGGTCCGACGGGTGTCGGAAAAACAGAATTGTCGCTTCAGGTGGCCGAAATGCTGGACGCTCCGATCCTGTCGGCCGACAGCAGGCAGGTTTTTCGCGATCTGCCCGTCTGCACGGCAGCTCCGACTCCCCAACAGCTGGCGCGTGCGGAGCATCATTTTGTGGGAACCAAGTCGTTGGACGAATCCTACAGTGCAGCTCAGTTTGAGACGGATGTCCTGCAGTTCATAGCACAGAGCGAGCGGCAGAACTTTGTGCTGTGCGGCGGCAGTATGATGTATCTGGATGCCGTATGCAAGGGTATCGACGATATGCCTCAGGCTGATCCGGCTATCCGCGAGCAGCTCCGAGCCCGGTTTGAAACCGAAGGTCTGGAGCCTCTGCTGCAGCAGCTTAGGGAACTCGATCCGGTTTATTGCGGACAGGTGGATACCCGGAATCCGCTGCGTGTGATTCACGGATTGGAAATGTGTCTGACTACCGGACGTCCGTTCAGCACCTTCCGTACGGGTCAGACCAAACCCCGTCCGTTCAGCATCTGTAAGATAGGTTTAGCGCGTACGCGCGAGGAACTGTACCGTCGCATAGCGCTTCGCGTCCAGCAGATGGTAGGCGAGGGGCTGGAAGCCGAAACGCGGAATGTATATGACCGGTATGCCGATTCGTTGCACGCGCAACTTGCATGCGTAATCCGCAATCCGGGTCCCACACAGGCACAGCCCATCCCGAACCTGCAGCCTGTGGCTCTGAATACGGTAGGACTGAAGGAAATGCTCCTTTATTACGAAGGCATCTATTCCCGGGAGCAGGCACTTGAACGGATAGTACACAATAGTCAGGTGTATTCCAAGAAACAGATGACCTGGTTCCGCCGGGATTCTTCGATTCAGTGGTTTGATGCGTCAGAAACGGCCGAAATTCTGTCCTATCTGAGTCGAAAAATATGCTAAAGAACATAAAAAAGAATAAAAATACGTTTGCGCAACCGATTTTTCGCGCACAAAATTTGTTTTCCCTCTTTTTTTCTTCCTATCTTTGCAGTGCCTTAAAAAACATAACCATAACACAATACCTTAATAACGCAACAAAGTAAGTTGCCTTAAGTCTTATACCACGAAAAACGGCGATACTTGGTTAACCCAAGTTGAGGATTAGATTAAAATCGCAAAAAACAGGCTGCATGATTTTGCAGCCTGTTTTTTGTTCGGTTATAACTGTCCGGTAAAAACCTTATATGTGTGATGCCGAATCAGAAAACGGTATCGTATCCGTGCTTTATCGCATCAGAACAATACCGTTTCCGTATTTGTCAGAGCGTTACACCGTTCTTGAAGATGGAGATCTCGTGGATGCCGGCACGCTCGTTGTGTGTCAGTTCGCCTGAAGCAACTCGCAGAATCTTCTGGATGAACTCCTTCAGGGTTTCGTCCATCGTCTTGTCTTCAACCAGTACGCCTGCATTGAAGTCAATCCATGTAGGCTTGCGCTGTGCCAGACCGGAATTGGTGGAAACCTTCATGGTCGGAACGAAGGTGCCGAACGGAGTACCGCGACCAGTGGTAAAGAGTACCAGCTGGCAGCCTGCAGCGGCCAGAGCGGTGGAGGCTACCAGGTCGTTACCCGGAGCCGACAGGAGGTTCAGACCGTTGTTCTTCAGACGTTCGCCGTATTCCATCACGCCGCAAACCACACTCTTACCCGACTTCTGGGTACAGCCAAGTGCTTTCTCTTCGAGGGTTGAAATACCGCCGGCCTTGTTGCCCGGACTCGGGTTCTCGCCGCAAGGCTCACCGTGACTCAGGAAGTAGTTCTTGAAGTTGTTGATGAGTGAAATGGTCTCGTCGAGCAGTTCGTTGCTGCCGCAGCGCTTCATCAGGATGGTTTCGGCACCGAACATTTCCGGAACCTCGGTCAGGATGGTGGTACCGCCCTGGGTTTCGCAGAGGAAGTCGGAGAATGCACCCAGCAGCGGGTTGCCGGTAATGCCCGAGAATCCGTCGGAGCCGCCGCACTTCAGACCCACACGGAGGGCAGAAGCCGGGCAGGTTTCGCGCTTGAAGGTCTGTGCGTGCTTAACAATCTCGGTAAGCAGCTTGACGCCGTATTCAACCTCGTCGCCAACCACTTCCTGGCAAACCATGAACTTCACGCGATCCTTGTCGTAGCCTTCGCAGAACTCCTCGAAGACCTTCGGCTGGTTGTTCTCGCAACCCAGACCTACCACCAGAATACCGCCGGCATTGGGGTGAAGCACCATATCGCGGAGCACCTTCTTGGTGTTTTCGTGGTCTTCGCTCAGCTGCGAGCAGCCGTAGTTGTGGGGGAAGTCGAAGATGCCGTCGATGCCGTCCAGCTGACCCTTGAGGGCTTCCTTGGTCTTCTCGACAATCTGCTTGATGATACCGTTCACGCAGCCTACGGTAGGGATGACCCAGACCTCGTTGCGGATGCCCACCTGTCCGTCCGGACGCTTGTAGCCCTGGAAGGTAAGCTGCTCGCCGCTTGGCTGCTGCTTTTTCAGGCCGATGGTCTTGATGTCGCTATAGTCGAGGGTGCCGGCCAGATTGGTCTTGATGTCTTCGTGATTCATGAAGCTGCCTTTTTTGACAGCATGACGTGCATGACCGATGGGGAAACCGTATTTGATAATGTTCTCGCCTTCGGCAAAATCCTTCAGGGCACATTTGTGTCCGGCAGGAATGTCGGTTACGAGCGTCACTTCTTCGCCTTCAACATTCAGGGTTGTACCCTTGGTGAGTGGCTGCAGGGCAACGAAAACGTTGTCGTCGGGGTTGATTTTGATAAACTCTTTCATAGTACAAAGAGACAGTTGGTTTTAATAGCCGAAAAGCACGGAACCGCCAGAAGGTATTGGCCTCTGTGTAGCCCGTGCTTTTCAGATGTGAATATTCGTTTAGAGAATGCCCTTAACGGTCTCGATCATGCCCTTAGCCTGAATCTGGTTCAGGAAGTCGGTAACCATATCGGTCAGACCAGGAATCTCGTTGAGGTTCTGCTTGGACTCTTTCCAGATGACGTCGGTTGCACCCAGAACGCCTTCGGCAACCTTGCGGGTATCGTTGGTAGCCCACAGCTGGGTCAGGCGATCCATGATTTCCTGTGCATCGTTAGGCTGGATAGGAGCTCCGTCGGCACGTGTACCGCCCTTGTAGTAGGTGATGATGGCAGCCAGACCGAGCACGAGGCCCTTAGGCAGCTCG
>JAGBQS010000087.1 GCA_017632695.1 Bacteroidales bacterium | reverse complement strand
TTAAAGCCGCCATCAACCGACAATGTGATGTAGTTGCCGTTCAGGGCACTCTCGGGTGTGTAACTGTTCTTCAGTGCAATAGCATTAACGACATCCATATTCATGTGAATCTTCTTGGCCGGATCCATTTGCGTTGAACCGCCCAATGTGATACCGGTAGTTTCAGCGGCTTCGCCCTCATAATGAATGAGCGTAACCGGATCCGAAGAGCCCGGTTCTTCGCCCGGATCTGATTCCTGAGTTTCGCTGGTCTTAATCTGACGGGTTCCGCGGCAATACTCACCATCGTAGAGCGAAATTGAATAGGTCGTTCCCTTGGCCAGATTTTCGATCGTATAACTGCCTTTAGACTTAGCGGCATCATCGAGCGTAACGGTCTGCACTTCCAAAGTGCTGTCGATGTCACAATACGTCAGATGGGTAACAGAGAGGGAACTCTTCCAGGAAACAGTAATCGTGCTGTCGGTAGATGCTCCCGACTTCAGGTCGGCAGCCGTCTTTGTGGTGAAAGTTGTCAGTACCCATTCGGAAGTCTTGCTTTCGCTATATGCACGTACACGGACATAATAGCTGGTGTTACCACGAAAATCCTCGAATACTACAGACCCTTTCTTGGTTGTAGGTTCCGTAAATTCGGTACGGGAAAGATTGGTCAACTGATCGTCAGTATAGAACTCAAACTGATACTGGGGCGGAATCTGGATATTCTCCCACGACAGTTCGACATTGGTCTGGTCCTGTACCTTAGCCTCGAACTCGGTCGGACGGAAATAGTTCGCATAATCAATGCTGGTAATTTCATCGTCCGGTTCACTGCAGGAAGCCACAGCCATGAAAGCCGTACCTGCCAGCAGCATATAACTGAATTTCTTGAAAATATTCATAGTTGTACTTGTTCGTTATTTTGAAATCAATAGCCATAACCGTTCACCAACTGACCGTTGCTGGAGTTGATGAAATAGGACCAAATCGGCCAGAACATGCGGGTATTCGGATCTTCAGGAATGAAGAGATACTTCTGCATGTTGGTAATCTTGGTATTGTTGTTGATATAAGAGGTCAAGTCTTTGTTAGCCTCATCGAGCGCAGACTTAGTGGTAGTATAAGTCGGAGCTGAAGTTTCCAATCCGTTCAAAACATTCTGAATGGAATCGACCTCGTCCTGCTTGGCATCCAGTTCTTCGGCGGTGTACAAGCAGTACAACTGCGAGCTCTTGCCCAAATCAAGACCCTTGCCTTCCTCGTCGGTATTACCCTCTTCCAGACCATAGATGTAGTAACCGTCTGCATCCATATCCTTGCCATCGGTCAGCGTCTGACCCAAAGCCTCGGCATAGTACACCTTGCGAGGATAGTTTGCATACGCACCGCTACGCTCACCCAAAGCCTTCATGGCATTGCGCTGTTCCGTCAGTTTCTCCTTCAGCAAGCCCCAACGGATGAGGTCAATCTTACGAATACCCTCACCGGCGAACTCAAAGCGACGCTGGTCGACAATCAGGTTGAAGAACGAATCATGATTGGCAGCACCATCCAACAGAGCCGAAACCTTGGCAGCAGGCAAAGCACGGTCGAGTACCGGCTTCAGATAATTCCTGGCAGAACCCAGATCGCCCAGTTCGTTGGCGGCTTCGGCTGCCAGCATATAAACATCGGCCATTCGCATAACCTGATAGTTGATACCATCGTCGTTAGTCGAAGTAACCATACGGCTCATCCACTCGTAACGCAGCTTGCCGAAATACCAACCGCCACCGGAAGTAGAAGTCAGCGTCTTTACACCGTTTGTCCAAACATAAGGCAAACAGGTAATGTTGCGGCGAACATCCTCGGCATCGAAATCGTACCAAAGGGTAGGAGTAGGACCATTCACACCGCCCTTAGCCTGACCTGTCCAATCGTCGGTAGTAGAGTGCTTGCCGCCCCAGGTATAAAGAACTCGGCCTCGGCCGTCAGAGAACGGAATCTCGAAGAGAGACTCATTTCCTGCCGTAACGTCATCCTGGCAAAGAGCACGGAAGTTGTCCTCAAAGTTGCCCAACTTGTTATATCCGGCTTCGATCACATCCTTACACTCGTTGTAGGCAATGGTCCAGAGTTCCTGCTGGGTCATACCAATCGACGAGTAGTTGTCCTGCAAACCGGATCCGTCGAACTTTTCAGACTTTCCGGCCAGGAACATGGCGATACGGGCACGCAGACCCTTGGCGAATGCCTTCGAAACACGCTCTGTCGAAACCGTGTATTTGTTCTGATTCGGCCATCCCATATACTCCTCTGCTGTCTCCAAATCGTCCATCACTTTTTTCAGCACTACCGAACGGTCGGTCTGCGGCAAATAAACGGTTTCGGACGAAATGGGTTCGAAACGATA
>JAGBQS010000086.1 GCA_017632695.1 Bacteroidales bacterium | reverse complement strand
GATTCCACCTCCGCCTACGCCATCGATCTGCAGAAGGTTCAGATCAGCATGTACGACCAGACCTTCCAGTTGGGTCTGGCCGACAGCCTGTTCTGGCAGTATGTGTCGGTCAACGCCCCCGCGGCCAACCCGTCTGATGTGATGCAGACCCGTATGTACCTGGCCCAGCCTTTCCAGCCTTTCCTGCGACACGACTCGGTGTGCTGGCAGATCTGGATCGGAGAGTTTGACGGCGCCGATGCCCAGAACGAATGCACCATCCGATGGAACGACCGGGACGAGGACCGCCTTTCGTACAAAAGCACGGTTCATTACAAGCGGAACGGCGAACTCAAAAGCATTACCCGCCGTTACTACCTGAACGGCAAAGAGGTTGCCAAAACGTCCGACGGGTGGTACCACTTCCATATCGTGAAGTAAGCGGGTTCCAAACTCAGGGAACCAATACCCCGAATATAACAGAGGACTGACATTCACAAACGGATGTCAGTCCTCGCGTATTTTGCGGGTTACACTTGCTTGCCGCGCACTTACTTCTTCCTGCGGAATTTCAGTTTGCCGTTGGCACGGTCCAGCTGGATGCGGCGGGCAATCTCTTCGGCAATAATCATGGCACCGCCCCGTGTGGGGTGAATACGGTCCTGAAGCAACTCGGGGAATGGCTTCAGGGGCGTATAGAGGTCGATGACAGGCAGATTGCGCTGCTCAGCCACCTGACGGATACGGGGAAGCACCTCGTGCTCGATGACAGAATCGCGGATGGTCCAGATCTCACCGTCGGCCGGAATAGGCAGACAGAGATAGATGTACGGATGCGAAGGCAATGCCTGGAATGAGTCGATCAGGGCATGCAGATCGGTGGTGAAATCGGCATGCAGGAGCGAATCGTACGGAGTCTTGGAATCGTTGGTGCCCAGTTTGATGGTTACGATGTCCGGATTGCTTGCCAATGCCTCGTGAAAGCGGTGTTTCTTGACCTTCTTGGGCGGATTGATGTACGGACGGTCGGTCTTGGTAAGCAGCGTGTGGCCTGACAGACCGAAGTTCATGACCTTGTAGCCATCGCCCAACAGTTCCTGCAGACGCGCCGGATAGGCCTCCACAGACTTGTTCTTGAGTCCGTAGCCCTCGGTGATGGAATTACCGACACAGGCCACCCGAATGGTATCGGGGGCCTGTGACTTGTGTTTCGGCCGCGCTACTGCAGGCAGGGCCAGCAGCAGACAAACGGCACTGAGAATGAGTTTCTTCATACGGGAAACCACCTGTTAAAGCTGGATGATGAGGAATGGTGATCCCTCCCAGAAGAGAGCCACATCGGTAACGGTAAGCGTAGTGGTACCGTCGGCATTCTTAACAATGGTGTAGCTGTTGGCCGGCTTCTCGGTGATGAGTTTCGGGCTCTTGGACTGGATGACAAACTCGGTCATGTCGCGCACATCGATGGCGGTGAAGAGCGAAGGGTCGAATTTGGCGTAATTGGCACGCTTCTTGAAGACTCCTTCGGTGAGGCCCTTCTCCTTCAGTCCCTTCTTGGTATCGACAATGTAGTAACCGGTGTTGATGACCTCATCCTGCGCACGGGCAATGTCGAGGAAGTAGTCGCGACTCTCTTCGGCCTGCAGCTTGCTGAGCGACATCATCTGGAGCTGGTTCTTCAGGTCGGCGATGCTGGCGTTCTTCTCTTCCAGCTGTGCCTGCAACTCGGCCAGCTGATTGTCCTTCTGAACAATCTGTGCCTTGAGGTTGTCAATAAGTTTTACCAGATTGTCAGTATTGGCGCCACTGTTCTTAAGGAGCTGCTTAAGGCTGTCGGCTTCCTGATGCTGCATCAGCATACGCTGGCGGAATGCCTCCAAACGTCCGAGAATCACTTTCTTATCGGTAACATCGCGGCCCTGATCGTCGACGAATATCATGTTCTCGTCGGCTGCAATCTGATCCATTGCATTCGATACGGACTTGACTACCATCTCAATCTGTTCGTTGGCGGTCTTGATTGAATCGTTCTCGGCCTTCAGCTGATCGTACTCAGCCTGAGGAACGCTTGGTGTACATGCTGCCAGCAAAGTGAGGCAGCCTGCCAGATACAAAACTTTTTTCATTGTGTTTAAGATTATTAATGATAGAATATTAATGTTTTAATTTTGCAGAATGTGCCGGTTGCTGAACATCAGAGGTTCTTGACCGGAATGTCGGCAATGCGCTGCTCATGACGGCCTCCGGCAAACTCGGTGTTCAGGAACTCGTCCAGACACTGACGGCAAACTTCCTCGCTGATGAAACGGCCCGGGAAGACAATCACATTGGCGTTGTTGTGCTCGCGGATGAGGTGGGCAATCTCGGGCTGCCATACCAGACCGGCACGGATGGACTGGTGCTTGTTGAGCGTCATAGAGATGCCTTCGCCGGAACCGCACATGGCAATGCCGGGATAGACTTCGCCCCGCTCGATTCCCTCGGCCAGCGCATGACCGTAGGTGGCATAATTGCACGAATCCTCGGTGTAGGTTCCGTAATCCTTGTACGGAATGCCTTTTTCGTCCAGATACTTCTTTACAAACTGTTTGAGCGGAAAGGCAGCATGATCGCTTGCCAGACCGATTGCGTTCTTAATTTCCATTGTATGTGGTATTTTATAGTTGTTTCAGTTATTTGCGGAACCGGATTTTGCCCTGACTGACTGTCAGACCGCGTGCGTTGCCCGAAACAGGACGACCCAGCAGATCGTACACAGGCGCATCGGCCGAAGCCTCGTTACACGTAATTGCCTCCAGACCGGTATCGCCGCCATCGAAGCGGAATCGGATGATTCCGTCGGTTTCGGTTATCTGGTCGATGACATGATTGAGGAGTTTCTGTCCGTCGGTGTTGGCATTGAAGAAAGTGGCCTTGGGCTTGGAGGTATTGGACAGTTCGGTCTTACCCGTTGTGCCCGGATAGGTATCGCCCGGATAATTATATGAGAGGTACGTATCGGCGGCAATAAAGGTCATGCGCTGATGGCGGCTCACATTATTCACGGTGTTCTCATACCAGGCTGTCTCGTCGTAGTCCACATGCAGTACCAGCAGACCGTGGGCATCTTCCGGATAGGTGTGCCAGCTGCGGTTCTGACGGTTTTCGAGCATGTAGTACTCATTGCGGTTGCCTTCGTTATAAATAATGTAGGCCATCGCCGTATCGACCAGAGCCGGCAGTTCATAAAAGCCGGGCTCTGTAAGCTCGACGGGCTCTAACCAGCCGGAAAACCAGCGCTCGTAAGATGTATAGCCGGTAGGCAGCTCTCCGTTGTAAGAGTAGCCACTGTATGAGCCGGCATCCATTACGTCCCAGTAGCCCATTCCGTTTCCAAGGCCACCTATGGAGCCGTCGGTATCGTAAAAGTCAGGGATGCCCAGACAATGCGAGAATTCGTGGCAGGCGGTACCGATACCGTCCATCATTGTTCCTGAAATTCCGCACAACTCCGAACCGCATGCGTAGGTATCGATGGTGACGTCATCGAGGACAAGTGCCCCGGGACCGTCTCCATAATAAGCTGCTTCCGAAAGATTCCATTCGTGCGGCCAGATGATATCCGGCATATTGCCCGAAACGTCGGAGGCCTCGCCATAACCGGCATAAATCAGGAACACCTGATCCACTTCACCGTCACCGTCCCAGTCATAGTCGGCAAAGTTTACAAACGGATCGGCAAGCTTGACGGCTTCGGCAGCCATTGTGCCCGGATGCATATCATCATCATTCTCGTCATTCTCTCCGTAGTAGGCATAACCCTTCGAAAGGGTAACCGGACCGACCACATCGAAGCCGATATGCAGGGCGCCGTAGCTCTGTCCGGAGAAAAAGTCGGATACCGAACCCTGATGATGATTGACCGAATAGCCCGGAAGATTGAAGAGGTTGTCGAAGTCCGATGACTGATAGGTCATTTGCAGGTCGGCGAAGTTGAGCAGGATGACCAGACACTTCTTGTTTCCGGACAATGCTCCGCCACGGTTCGGCACGGAACCTTCGGAGAGCAAGGCGCGGCTTCGGCGGGGCTGAGACTGCCGGCGACGCTGTTCTGCACGGGCAGACATCTGTTCGAATTCGGTCTGTCCGATCTGAACATACTGCCCTGTGGTCCGGTCCAGACGCATAGGGACACCGTCGGTTGTAGTGAAATAATGAAAATGCTCGTCGCCCACCTTAACCAAAGTCAGCTCGGTTCCGTCGGCCTGAACAACCGTGAACGGAATCTGCTGAGTCTGACGGGCAAAGGCCAGAGCAACGCTGCAAAATAAAAGTGATAAAAGAAATCGCTTCATAAAAAATGACAAAGGCCAGGGGATTTGCCCCCAGCCTTTGTTTTTATTGTTGG
>JAGBQS010000085.1 GCA_017632695.1 Bacteroidales bacterium | reverse complement strand
TCAGGGCCATCAGGGCGCTCAGCGCCTTGTGGTTATTATCGTTCCATAGACCGCGGTTCAGCCAGCCATCGATAACGATGGTGTTCTGATTCCACGACGGTCCGCCGTTGCCGTTCTCTTCGGGGAACCACCAGTAAAGACCCGTAACGTTGCTGTGCGTGAGGAGTTCAGTCACCAATGCCTCAGTGAATGCCTTCTGTCCGGCTGCAGTAGCAGGCCAGGTGGTCTCGAAGTTGTAGTTGACGTCGCTGGGGTAGTACTGGTAGAAATAAGCCGTCTCGACAATCTGCACCTCCTTGTCGGGGAACTGGTTCTGCAGGTTGGTGAGCGTGGTGCCGAGGTTCGACAGCGCGTTGTGGAAGAAGGGGTAGTAGCTCAGACCGATGATGTCGTAGTCCACATCGCTGATGTAATTGTAGAAGTTGACGGTCTGCGATGAGACACCTGAGCGTTCGGTGTGAATCACGATCTTGCAGTTAGGGCACACTTCGCGTACGGCCGAGCAGCCGCTGTTGAGCAACTGGCAGAGACGTGCCCATTGGGTGTTGTAGTTGGCTTTAGCCTGCGACGGGTACACCTTGTCGCCGGTGCTGCGCCAAAGCATTCCGTACGAAATCTCGTTGCCCACCTGTACGAAGTCCGGTTCGGCTCCATAGGCTTTCAGTTCAGTAAGGCAGCGCTTGGTGTACTGGTACATGGAGTCGGCCAGTGCCTCGTTCGAGGTATTCTGTTTCCACGAAGCGGGAATGTCCTGGTACGACGGATCTGCCCAGCAGTCGGAATAATGGAAATCGACCATCAGCTTCATGCCGGCGTCCTTGATGCGCTTGCCCAACTTCCTGACATAATCCAAGTCCTGAACCACGCCCGTATGGGCACCCGATGTGCGTTCGGTAGGATTCACAAACAGACGTACACGGCAGGCATTCCAGCCGCACTCGTCGTGCACGTAAGTCACTACGTTGCCGATGGTATTACCCGATGCGTCGTAGTAGGGAGTATTGTATTTTTCGTAACTCGGAAGCAACGAAATATCGCCGCCCACCCAATGCTGTGTGGTTTCGGCCTGCAAGTTCAGGGATAAAAGTGAGAATATGCTGATGAATGAGAGTAAAAGTTTTTTCATTTGTTTCCGGATTACGTGAGTTAGTAATTAAGGGCGACCGACCCGAAGGTCCCGGACCGGTCGCCGGTTGATGTGATGCCCTTATTTCTTGTTGGCAACGGCAGCCTGCTCGATGGCCAGACCAGCCGAATAGTTCTTGATATATTGGTTGAAACCGTCGATGTCCTCTTGTGTAGGAGCAATTTCGACACCGGTATTGCCGGCAAATACAACATCCTCCAGATAGTCGGCCAGGGTGAGACCCTTGCTGTTGTTGACCATATAGCCGGCCAGAAGGGCAATACCCCAGGCGCCGCCTTCACCGGCTGTTTCCATAACCGAGATAGGCGAACCCAGGGCAGCTGCCAGTACGCGCTGGCCTACGCCCTTGGTCTTGAACAGACCGCCGTGACCCGTAATACGGTCCACCTTGATCTTTTCCTCCTTGAAGAGCACGTCGTTACCCAGTTTCAGTACGGCAACCGTAGCATACAGGTTGGCGCGGAAGAAGTTGGCCAGGTTGAACTTGTCGTTGGCTGAACGGACAACCAGCGGACGGCCTTCGGCCAGACCCGTTACAGGCTCGCCCGAGATGTAGTTGTACGAAAGGATGCCGCCGCAGTCCGGATCTCCGGTCATGGCGTTGTTGTACAGCTTGCCGTAAACTTCGTTCATGTCAACAGGTACGCCAAGCAGCTCCTGATACTCCTTGAAGAGTTTTACCCAGGCGTTGATGTCGGACGTACAGTTGTTGCAGTGAACCATGGCAACCGGGCTTCCGTCGGGCGTGGTGACCATATCAATCATCTCAGATGGCTTCGACAGTTCCTTTTCGAGTACGATCATGGAGAACGACGATGTGCCTGCCGAAACATTACCCGTGCGCTGCTTAACAGCGTTGGTAGCAGTCATACCGGTACCGGCATCGCCTTCCGGAGGACAGAGCGGGCAGCCCGGCTTCAGGTGTCCGGTTACGTCCAGACGGTGTGCGCCGTGCTCGGTCAGGTAACCGGCGTTCTCGCCTGCAACAAGGCACTTGGGCAGAATGTCTTCCACCTTCCAGGGATAACCCTTGTCGGCAATCAGGTCGTTGAACTTCTTTACCATCGTGGCATCGTAGTTCTTGGTGGTCGAGTCGATGGGGAGCATACCCGAAGCATCGCCGATACCCAGCACCTTCTCGCCGGTGAGGCGCCAGTGGATGTAGCCTGCCAGAGTGGTCAGGTAGGTGATGTCCTTAACGTGCGGCTGATCCTCGAGGATGCACTGGTAGAGGTGAGAGATGCTCCAGCGCAGCGGGATGTTGAAGTTGAACAGTTCCGACAACTTGGCGGCAGCAGGACCCGTGTTGGTGTTACGCCAGGTGCGGAATGGAACCAGAATCTTCTCGCTCTCCGAAGGAAGCGTACGGCTGGTAGCCATACCGTTGGGACCGAAGGCCATATAGCCGTGCATCATGGCACTGATACCGATGGATGCCAATACCTCGATTTCGCAGTCATACTGTTGCTTGACGTTCTTGCGGAGGTCGGCGTAGCAGTCCTCCAGACCGTACCAGATGGCTTCGGTGCTGTAGGTCCACAGACCGTCCACAAGCTGGTTCTCCCACTCGTGGCTGCCCTGAGCAATCGGTTTATTCTCTTGGTCGATCAGCACGGCCTTGATTCGGGTCGAACCGAACTCGATACCCAGAATCGCCTTGCCGGCTTCGATAGTTTGTTTTGCTGTCATAGGCTTGTACTACTAATATGTATTTCCGTAGTTAAAAAAAGACGCAAAAGGGACTACCGCAAAGCAGTCCCTTTTATGATTATTGATTAAAGCAGGGCTTTGTTGAGCAAGTAGTAAACTTCGTTGGTGCGGAGTTCCTTCTTGGCACTCTCCATCGTGGTGTTCTTGTCGATGTGGAAGTACTCGATGTTCAGCATCTCTGCATAATCCTCCCAGTATTCAGGAGTGATGTCGTACGACATGATCGAGTGGTGGGTACCGCCGGCCAGGATCCAGGCACCGGCGCCGACTTCGAAGTTCGGTTCCGGAATCCAGAGAGCGTTGGCAACAGGCAGCTTAGGCAGTTTCTTAGGCTGGATGCAGTTCACGTCGTTAACAATGAGACGGAAACGGTTGCCCATATCCACAACAGTAGCGGTAACGCCCTTGCCTACCTTCGAGTTGAATACCAGACGGGCGGTCTGCTGCTTGCGTACACCAATGCCCAGGAAGTGAACCTCCAGACGTACAGGTTCGTCCTTCACGGCAATGAGCGGACAAACTTCGAGCATGTGGCTCTGGAGAATAGAGCTGTTCTCACCGTCGAAGTTAAGGGTATAATCCTCGAGGAACGAGCATCCGGTAGGCAGACCCTGGGTCATGTACCATACGGTGCGGTAAAGAGCAGCCGACTTCCAGTCACCTTCGGCACCGAAGCCGTAGCCGTCGGCCATGAGGCGCTGAGAGGCCAGACCAGGAATCTGATCGAAGCCTACGAAGCCTTCGCTATCAGGATCATCATAAGAACCGAGGTCATCGAAGTTGGTGGTGAAGCCCTTGGCACCGGTAGCCTTCAGGATGGCACGGAGAGCCAATTCGGCCTTAGCGGCATTCCAGATCTTCTTCTCACCGATTTCGGCACCTGCCTCGCAAGGAACAACGGTGTAGAGTTTCTTGTATTCGGCAACGAGAGCGTCAACCTCGCTATCGGTAACCTGCTTCCAGAAATTCATCAGCTTGCTGACTGGGCAGTAGTCAACGTGGTAGCCCAGAACCTGCTCGGCAGCAACCTTATCGCCGTCGGTAACGGCAACGTTGTTCATCTGGTCGCCGAAGCGGAGGATACGCATGTCGCGGGCATCGGCCACAGCGGCAGCTACACGTGCCCAAACTGCAATGCGCTCCTGTACCTTGGCATCCTTCCAGTAGCCGGCAACAATCTTGTGAGGCTTGCGCATGCGAGCCAGGATATGGCCGAACTCACGGTCGCCGTGAGCACTCTGGTTCAGGTTCATGAAGTCCATGTCCATGGTGTCCCACGGAATCTGCTGGTTGTACTGGGTGTGGAAGTGGAGGAGAGGCTTGTTGAGCTGCTGCAGACCGTGAATCCACATCTTGGCAGGCGAGAAGGTGTGCATCCAGGTGATAACGCCTACGCACTTGTCTTCGTTGTTGGCAGCCTTCATGAGGGCAGCCACTTCCTTGTCGCTGTTTGCAGTTCCTTTATATACTACCTGAATCGGGATGATACCGGACTTGTTCAGTCCTTCAACCATCTCCTTCGAATGTCCGTCAACGATCTTTACAGTTTCTCCGCCGTAAAGCAACTGTGCTCCGGTAATCCACCAAAGCTCAAGGTTTTCAAATGGTTTAGCCATAATCAAAATGAATTAAAAAAGTAATAATGATAAGTTGGTATGGTTCTCTTTAGTGTTTCTGTCCTTTCTGTCCGTAGTAGGCGTTAGGACCATGCTTGCGCATGTAGTGCTTCTCAACCAGAAGCGGGTTCATGGTGGTGTCGGGATTTACCGAGAAGGCAACGAATGCCATCTTGGCACACTGCTCCATCACCTTGGCGTTATAAACGGCATTGGCTGGTGAGGTACCCCACGAGAACGGGCCGTGGTTCTTGACCAGAACGGCAGGCGTGTGGTCCGGATTGATGCCCAGCTGCTGGAACTTGTTGACGATGACAACGCCGGTCTCATGCTCATATTCGGGCATCTGTTCCTTGGTCATGTCGTCGGTGCAGGGAATATCCTTGTAGAAATAGTCGGCGTGTGTGGTACCGATGTTCGGAATATCGCGTCCTGCCTGAGCAAAAGCGGTTGCGTAAGTGGAATGTGTGTGTACTACGCCCTTGATGTTCGGGAATGCGCGGTAAAGTACCAGGTGGGTAGGAGTATCGCTCGACGGGTTCAGATTACCTTCGACAACCTTGCCGGTTTCGAGGTCGACCACCACCATGTCTTCGGGTTTCATAACGTCGTAGTCAACTCCCGAAGGCTTGATGACAACGAGTCCTTTTTCACGGTCAATGCCCGAGACGTTGCCCCAGGTGTAAATAACCAGACCCTGCTTAACCAGTTCGATGTTTGCATCGAAAACCTGTTTCTTCAATTCTTCTAACATATCTTTATACCTATATTATAATAGTAGCGGGAAACCCGGAAGGCAGCAAACCAGCGTCTGCGACTCCCGCGTTTCCCGTATGAGGTGAATTACCAGAAGTAGATATAGAATGCAACGGTGAAACCGAGGATAATGATCGTATGGATGATATCCCAGTAGTTCCACGATGCGCGGGTAGCAGCCTTCTGCTCCGGGGTAGCGGTGCCGAATACCAGACCCTGAATCTTGGCAGGTTCAGGAGCCTTGGTGAAGAGGCTGACGATGATAACAACCAGACAGCAGACTACCAGCATGCAGCCGCAGAAGTACAGCCAGTTGAAATCGTAGAATACAGTCTTGAACCAGCTGTCGGCAGCGTCGGCAGCATTGCTGTAGTAAACTTTGGCGCCCAGACGGGTCAGACCGATGATCAGACCTGACAGCAGACCCCACATACCGCCCTTGGCCGAAGCACGCTTCCAGCAGATACCCAGCAGGAAGGCCGAAGCAATACCAGGAGCCAGCACGGACTGTACGTCCTGCAGATAGGTATAGAGCACATCACCTACCGAACGCATTACCGGAATCCAGAGGATACCCAGAACTACGATCACAACGGTAGCAATCTGACCGATGGTAACCAGCTTCTTCTCGCCGGTGTTAGGCCACATACGCTTGTGGAAGTCGATGGTGTAAAGCATAGCCGAGCTGTTGAACAGCGAAGCCAGCGAAGACATCAGGGCAGCCAGAATACCGCACACAACGATACCCTTCACGCCGGCAGGCAGCAACTTGGCAACCAGTGTCGGGAAAGCAGCATCGGCGTTGTAGTTGCCGTTAGCCAGGAATGGGAGGTAACCCTCACCGCCGGCAGCCAGGCTTTTCTGGTGCATGGCAAAGGCAATCATGCCAGGAATGAGGAACAGGAATACTGGCAGCAGCTTCAGGTAGGCACCGAAGATGGTACCGCGACGTGCTTCCTTCTCGTTCTTGCCCGAAAGAACACGCTGTACGATGAACTGGTCGGTACACCAGTACCAGAAGCCGATAACGGCCGAACCGACCAAAGCACCGAGCCAGGGATACGAAGGATCGCTGTTGTCGCGCATCAGGTGAATCATAGTACCCTGTGCACCTTCGTAGTTAGGCTTCACGTCGCAGAGGCTCATCATCTGCTCCCAACCGCCCAGTTCCTTCAGACCGAGTACGAGGATAATCAGCGAACCCAGCAGCAGGATAGGAGTCTGGAGTACAGAGGTGTAAAGAACCGACTTCATGCCGCCGAAGATGGTGTAGATTGCCGTAATGACTACCAGACCGATAGCTGCAATCCAGAAGAAGTCGATGCCCCAAAGAGTCTC
>JAGBQS010000084.1 GCA_017632695.1 Bacteroidales bacterium | reverse complement strand
CGTACACTTCACCCTGATAACATGGCTGCAGGTCCCGCTTCTTACGGTATGACCGATACTATGGGCCGTATGCACTCTGCTGCTCAGTTCGCAGGTTCTTCTTCTGTTCCTGCTCACGTTGAGATGATGGGCTTCATGGGTATGGGTAACAACCCGATGGTTGGTTGCACCGTAGCCGTTGCCGTAGCTGTCAGCCAGGCACTTTCGAAGTAAATTCGAATTTCATAATTGATAGGAGGGATCCTGGCGAAAGTCGGGGTCCCATTTTTTTTATGCTTTCGTGCAAGTAAGCCCTTCAAAACGCGATTTTTCCTGTCGAAACGGTAAAAAATGCGGGTAAATAGTAAAAAAATGACTGAATATATGTAGGATTTCCCAAAAAAACAGTATCTTTGCCGCCAAATAAAAACGATTTTATAACAAACGATATATCAATAAACCATGATCCGGAAGATATTCTACCTGTCAGTCAGTTGTCTGATTTTGGGATTTCCGATCCGTTCGAATGCAGGAGTTTCCCTGCAGTCGCAGCATATCTATGCTTCTGAAGGCGGATTAAGCAGTAACCGAGTGTTGGACATCACGCAAGATTCGCAAGGATTCATTTGGATGGCATCGAGCAACGGTATCAGCCGCTATGATGGAAACCATTTTTATAATATTGAGAGACCTATAGTCCGTTACAGCCCGCGGTTATACAGTGATAACCGTATCAGCAAGATTTGCGAGGATAAGAATCATTTGCTTTGGATGCGAAGCCGAAGCAAGGAACTTTGCTGCTATGACCTTACGCAGGATCTGTTCCTGAATATTCCGTTCGATGATGAACATCCGAACGAATATGAAGAGTTCCTGTTTGCTCCGAACGGAGATGTGATTGCGCGTACCAGTAACAATGGTGTGGCCCGGTTCTGTCTGACACCTTACCGAACCCTGACGGTTACCTATTATACCAGGGAGACGAATTCTTTACCTGATAATTCGGTACGTTTTACCATTGCCGATGATAATAACAATATTTGGGTAGGCCTGAAACACGGATTGTCCATTCTGGTCGATCCGAAATCTCCGTTGGCGGCATCCCGTCCGGTGCTTACGGTCGATACCCTGATTTACTGTGAAGCCGGTACGATGCGCGATGGCGATGTCTGGATCATGGGACGCCGTGGACATGTATTCTGCTTTGATCCCGGAAATCTGTCGAAAAAGCCGGTGTATTACAACTTCGCGAGTATATTGCAGCCGGAGTTACAGCGTATCAACTCGAGTGCTGTGGTGGGCGACAAGTGGCTGATTGTAGGCGAAACCAATGGCTTTGAGTTCGACTTCCGTAATCAGACCCTGAAACTCAGCAAGCACTTCAATAAAAAGAAGGGTAACCTGTTGCTGGATAATCTGGGAAGCCCTATTTTTACGATTTTACGTCCAAGCTTTACGAAGTGCCCGATGATCTGGAAAAGGAACCGAAACTACTTGTGACCGATATTTACCGGACCAACAATACCGTTGATAAGGAGGCTTACAAGGTGCTTCGTGATATGGACGATAACCTGTGGGTTTCCACTACAGCCAGCGGCGTGTTCTGTTTTGTGGCAGGCAGCAATGAAGTTTCTCATTTCTGTCCGGGGTCGGAGGCCAATCACGACCTGATTACCAGCAGCACGATTTCGTGTATGTTCCAGGATGCTCAGGGCGGTATCTGGATTGGCGTAACCCGTACCGGAATCTGTTATATCCTGCCTAATCTGAAGGGCGCGTCCCGTCAGTTTGTCGGAGCTGAAGGCGACTGGTCGGGCGTCAACGCCATCTGTTATACGGGCAGGAAAGGCGATAATATTCTGATCGGAAACCGTCTTGGCGAACTGATTACCTACGATCAGGACTTCAAGGTTGTGCAGCGTCGCAAGTTTGATGGCAATGTTTACGATGTCCTGAACGACAGTCATGGCAGTGAGTGGCTTTGTACCCGCGGATCCGGCGGTCTGATCGTTGACGGAGTATCGTATAAGAAAGGTTCCGGTCCGGATGATTTGAGGTCGAACAACGTCTTCAGTGCCATCGAGGACTCAAAGGGCCGTATATGGCTTTGCACCATGGGCGGCGGCATCGCTTTGGCCGATACCAAGAGCAACCCGCTGAAGTTCAAGACCTATCTGTACAACGAGACCCGAAGTGTCACTATGAAGCAGATGGTACAGGGAAGAAGTGATGGAAAGATTTGGGTTTCGACGGGCGCCGGTCTGTTTATTTTCGATCCGGACGAACTGATTGCCGATTCCACCAAGTACCGTCAGTACAGTCAGCACAAGGGTAATTTCTTTGTTAACGAGACAAACTGCCTTTGGGCAGGAACATCCGGAAGTGTCTGGGTCGGCTCATTGGGTGGAGGTATGGCGCGTTGCACACTGGTTGGCGATTCGCTGACCTATGAGGTGTATACTGCCGAAAACGGTTTGGTGAACAACGAGATTGCCAATATCTATTCCGATCGTGCTTCGGGCTACCTTTGGGTAGGAGCCATCGGTGGTATATCGCGCTTTAATATCAATACGGCAACTTGCGATAATTACTATTTCTCGCGCGAGCCGTTAGGCAATGTATACGATTCCCGAACGTTGGCAGTTTTCCCTGACGGACGTTTTGTAGAGGGCACATATTACGGTATGACTGTTATCGATCCTTCGAAGTATTCGGCCAGCGAGAAAAGCCGTCGGCCGATCATCTCGAACTTTACAGTAAACGGACGGAAACTGTGGTTGCACGATCCGCACAACAAGATGTTGCAGCAGTCGGTGAGTTATGCCCGCGAGATTGCGCTGAGCGACAAGCAGAATAACCTGCACTTTGAGTTCTTTGTGCCGGGCTTTAACTATAAACGTCGCTACAGCTATTGGCTGGAGGGTTATGATGAGGGTTGGAGCGAAGGCTCGAACGTGCCGTCGGCCGATTTTAATTACCTCGAGCCGGGCGAATACGTCTTACATGTCCGGGCTACGAACGATTTGGGCGTATGGACCAAAGACGGTAACGCCATCATCCGTATTTCCATCATCTCCCCGTTCATGAATTCTACTACTCTATATATAATAATCGGTGTAGGAGTAGTGTTGCTGCTTGGCGGCCTGTTCTTCATCTTCCGCAAGCGGCTGATCGGCTAAACTGAAACTTGGAACCCTGAACCATTAACCAACAAAACCCCGTTGCTCAGGAAAAGCAACGGGGTTTGTTAGTGTGCCCCAAGCGGGACTCGAACCCGCACGACCGCAATGGTCAAGGGATTTTAAGTCCCTCGTGTCTACCATGCCACCATCAGGGCAGCAGCGGTTAAGCGGGTGCAAAGATAGTAATTTTTGTAATAAGTGGTACACATTCGTCAAAAAAAATATTAAAAAAAATGCTTTTTTGGATTATTTTTCCGTTTTTATGGTCAAATGTGGGGATAATTTTGTATCTTTGCCACACATTTTAAAGGCTACGGATGCGAAACCTTCAAAACTATGTCTGCTAAAAAAGAGAAACTGATCATCTATCAGGCATTGGTCCGATTGTTCGGAAATACCAATCTGACGCGAAAGCCAAACGGCTCGATCGCAGAAAACGGGTGCGGCAAAATGAACGACTTTACGCTCGACGCACTCAGAAGTATCAAACGTTTAGGCTGCAATGCCATCTGGTATACCGGACTTATTCAGCAGGCAACGGAAACCGACTACATCGAATACGGTATTCCGCGACAGCATCCGCAGGTCCTGAAGGGAAAAGCCGGATCTCCTTATGCCATTACCGATTATTATTCCGTCAGCTGTGACCTGGCTGCCGATCCCGCCCGACGAATGGCGGAGTTCGATGAATTGGTAGCACGAACCCACAAGGCCCAACTGAAGATGATTATGGACTTCGTGCCGAACCATGTGGCACTCCAGTACAAGACGGTGACCAAGCCGAAAGGCGTACTGGATCTGGGTCAGGCTGATTCTCCGTCTCATACATTCGATCCCCAGAACAATTTTTACTATTGCAACGAACCCCTGCATCTTGAAAGGGTCGGTAATCCGGGCGACTATACCGAGATTCCGGCTAAGGCAACCGGCAACGATGTCTTTCATGCCTGGCCCGACCGCAACGACTGGTACGAGACCGTAAAACTCAATTACGGCGTGGATTATTGCGGCGGAGGCGGATTCTACTTCAATCCCATGCCTGACACCTGGAAAAAGATGCTCGATATCCTTTTGTATTGGGCATCGAAGGGCGTCGACGGATTCCGCTGCGATATGGTATTCATGGTGCCCGTCGATTTCTGGCATTGGGCCATAGCCAAAGTGAAGGAACAGTATCCCGATGTTATCTTTATTGCCGAGATTTACGATCCGGCCATCTATCGGAGCTACATCGAGTTCGGCGGATTCGATTATCTGTACGACAAGGTCGGCCTTTACGATACCCTGCGCGGAGTGGTCGAGGGCAGGGAGAGCGCCAGTGCCATTACCCGATGCTGGCAGAGCGTGGAAGGATTCCAGGACAAGATGCTGAACTTCCTCGAGAATCACGACGAGCAGCGTCTGGCAAGCGATTTCTTTGCGGGCGATGCCCTGAAGGGACGTCCGGCTGTGGCCGTTTCCTGTCTGATGAACACCAATCCGTTTATGCTCTATTT
>JAGBQS010000083.1 GCA_017632695.1 Bacteroidales bacterium | reverse complement strand
GACGAGTTGATTTTCACTTCTCCGCGGATCAGGTCGTTTACCACAACCTCCTCGCCCGGCTCAATCAGGAAACGTACCACGTACGGTTCACCTTGAGCAATCAGCTTCTGAGCCTCGTCGAGACCCATGCTGACAGAATTGCGCATCTGTCCGCGGGTCGAAGCATCGTACTGGAAATTAGGAGTAGCCGCACGGGCAGCATCCAGTTCCTCCTTTGTATCGAAGGCATAGTAAGCCTTACCTGCATCGAGCAGGACCTGCACATATTTCTTGTAGATTTCGCGACGTTCAGACTGACGGTAAGGGCCGTGCTCGCCGCCGAAGGAAACTCCTTCGTCGAACTGAATACCCAGCCAGCGGAAGGATTCCAGAATGTACTCCTCGGCACCCGGTACAAAACGCTGCGAATCAGTATCCTCAATACGGAAAAGGAGTTTGCCGCCATGCTGACGGGCGAACAGATAATTATACAGGCAAGTGCGGACACCTCCAATGTGGAGAGGTCCGGTTGGAGAAGGTGCAAAGCGCACCACAACAGGTTTATTCATCATTTTTCAATCAATATTATCCAGCAATTTCTTTAGATCCTCATCGGTAGCAGTCAGTTTCTGTTTGCAGAATTTCAGCAATTCCACTGAACGTTTCGTCAGGTCGCACAACTGGTCGACCTCACACTGGGGACTTTGAAGTTTCGCTACGATATCTTCAAGTTCCCTGACGGCATCACCGTAAGTCAGATCTTTTTTTGCCATACTTTATAATCTTTTTGCACTGCAAAGTTAGCATATTTCGGGAAGATATTCAAAAAAACGGCACAGAAAATAAATATTTCAGCCCATTAATTTGGTCATTTCCATTAAAAGTGCTATCTTTGCCGCGCTTTTCAAGCTAGAATGATCAGAGTTTCGGCTCGACATCATCGACTTAATCTGGAAGAGTCTCGGCTCGACCTCTATTATTAACCATTTAAATTACATTATTATGTATTTGGATTCTGCCAAGAAGGAAGAAATCTTCGCAAAGTATGGTAAGGGCAAGAACGATACCGGTTCAGCTGAATCGCAGATCGCCCTCTTCTCTTTCCGCATCGCCCACCTCACTGAGCACCTGCGTGCCAACCACAAGGACTTCGCAACCAGCCGCTCAATGAAGATGTTGGTAGGTAAGCGTCGTCGTATGCTCGATTATCTCGCAGCAAAGGACATCAACCGCTACCGTGCCATTATTAAGGAACTCGGCCTCCGCCGCTAATTTCTTCCTTAAGAATACAGAAATGCCTGACCTTTGGGTCGGGCATTGTTTATTTTAAATAGATCTCAAAAAATTTTGGTCTTCTCTGCTTTGTTTTTCTAAAAGACCATGCAAGTCTGTTCTGCACAAAGCCGCAGTTAACCCAAAACCATTATCATTTCTTCGTTTTGCAAACACTTGAGACAAAGAACTGGTTTTTCCTCTTTAAATTTTAACCACATAAGATCCGGAGCTGGTTTTTCCTCTTCAAATCGGCCACAACCAAGACCAGAACCTGGATTTTCTTCTTCGGATTGGCACCTCATAAGTTCCGGAGCTGCTTTTTCCTCTTCAAATTGGCCACACCCAAGACCAGGACCTACTTTTTCCTCAGGAAGAAAACAACAGAAAAGAATAACGAACAAAAAATCTGCCCTTAAGGAGAAAAAGAATTTCCCTTAAGGGCAGTAAATATTTGGGATAACTTTCAGAAATTACTTCTGCAGCATCTTCTTGCCGTTCTTGATAACGATACCCTTGAAAGAAGCATCGACCTTCTGACCAAGGAGGTTGTAAACAGGAGCATTCTCATCAGCTACGCTAAGAGCCTGAATGTTGGTAGAACCATCTCGGGTAATAGCAAATGTATTGAAATAGGTACTCTTACCTGTGGCACGGAAAATGTAAAAAGTGCTCTGACCGCAAATATCATCCTCGGCTTTTACAGTATAGGTTGGAGTTTCGACCCACGCCTGCTGTTCTGCCGTGAGAAGGATGATTGAAGTGGTAGTCGAACCAGGACGAGAATCAGTAGCACCGAAGAACAATCCAAGATCGGTATCAGTTCTTGACTGCATACGGGCGCTAATTACGTCACCGGCCTGAAGAGCCTCTGTCAAAACAACCTTAAAGAAAGTATTGTTGTTAGTACACTGGAAAGCAACCTCACCGCCCTGATTCTTAATCATAGCTTTTTCGGCTTCCTGCTGATTGATAGCAAACATCTGACCTCCAGTAATTGTAGCATCGGTAATTTGAGTTTCCGCACCTGCTGGAGCATCCCATGCCTGAGTAGGAGTTGCTGAGAAAACAGTTGTCTGTGCATAAGCACTTACAGCCAAGGCTGCTACTGCGAAAAGAGTAAAGAATTTCTTCATACGCATTAAAAATTAAAATTAGAAAAGTAAGTTTTGTCGAGGCAAAGTTAAGCATTAATTGCAAATGCACCAAACTTTTTACCGGTTTTCTTCATTTTTGCTCTCAAAAAACCAAAAATTCGACTTTTTGAGAGCAAAAACTGCATTATTTTCAGACAAATAAGCGATATGCAATCGGTTTTATTACCGAATACAATCGGTTTTTCAATAGGGCACAATCGGTTTCCGTTTTTTGTTCAGACTGTAGCAAAACCGCTTACCGGAAAGGCTTACTTAACGATATACAAACGGCCGGGAACAGGATGCTGCACACGTCGTCCGAAGAAATCGTAATACTGCTTGGAACCGGTTTCTTCACGAACTACATCGGATATATGTGTCTCCCCGCCTTCAGCAAGCGGCACGCGCATATACATATCGTACAAACGGACCTCTCCCGAAGAGTTGGTATTCAGCAGGCGAATCGTGAAAGGACCGGCAAGCTGTTCCGGCAGGCCCGCCTGAGCCAACACATTCCAGGACGTATAGGTTCCCTTCGATATCTTCGAGGTCGAAGTACTGCCTGTGGTTCCATCGGCCAGCGTCCACTCGATGCCGAAAGTACGTCCACCTGTAAAATGCAGGTTCACCAGAAGCGAAAGAACGCCGTTCGGGAAAGTCCACTGCACACCGCCGCTGTTACGTCCCATGATAATGGCGCCTTCCGTACATCCGGCAGGAACCGTTCCGCTTTCGGTCTTAGCCGGATCGAGCGACGACGGATACGAACTGCTGGAGCCCTGAATCAGGCTCAGCACTCCCTGCAAGTCGGCGGGCAGGTCTGACAGTTCGTCCTGCAAATGATACCAGCCGCCCGTCAGGATTCGGGAAGGAGTCAGTACCGAAACCGAACAGAGACAGGAGACTGTCTTGGGACCGCCCACGGCCTTCACCGTAAAGCTGTAGTCACCCACCGCTGCAATCTCACCGTCGATAACCAGCCGGTTATCTGTAATCTGTCCCTGAAGTCCTTCCGGAAGATTCTCCACCTCGAAACCTGTAGCCGAACCGCCGTACTCGAAGACCATCTGTTCGATAGGTTCGCCAAGAATCATTTCCTGCGAAGCATTGCCCGAGACACAGCTCAGCGTGGCTTTTTCGATGGGAGTCACATCGCCCGTTGCCGGAATACCGTCCGTCTCATAGGCACCGAAGTCGGGAGCATCGTCGTTGTAGGCAATGGTAAAGATATCTGCCTCATCGAGCGTCAGACCTGCAGCCAACGCCTCCTCAGCCGTCATAAAGCGCGAAGGAATGAAGTTGACAATCGGCTCGCCCTTATCGATCATAACGCTACCTTCCTTGAGTCTGGCAAAGTTATTATCAGGCAGAGACCCGTCAGCCTGACGGGGGGCCAGGAAATCCTCCACGCTGAGCGAAAGGAACTCCGATGTGTAATCGGCCGTAAATGTTTTCTTTCCGTCATCGTTTTTCTGACCCTCCTTATAGGGATTGCAACCGTCGAGGGTAGTCCAAGTGTTAAAGTCGGTATCGGGCACCAGGCTTCCCTCCTTGTCGGCCGACAGGAACTCATGGTTCAGCGTACGCGGCTTGAAGCCGATACAGTTTCGGATATGCATACCGCCATAGCGGAAAACGGTCGGGAAACGGTAGTTATAATCGTTACCCCAAGCCGTACAGTTCAGGATATACATGCCTTCGTATGCATTGTTCTGATCGAAGCCCTTCTTCAGATTATCGAACGACACGCAGTTACGCACCACGTGAGCGCCCGTCGACTGATCGAACGCTGCGCCTCCGGCACTGCCGCCGCCACCCAGCTTAAAACCGTTTCCGTTGCCGATAGCCGTTTCCGTACCGGGAATATAGCCTGCATGATAAGCCCAGCAATGATCGATGACCACCGGATGATACACCATGTAGAGGTCCCAGTTATCATCGGAGTTATTCCAGGCACGACAGCCGTAAAACTCCGTTCCCGGTCCCGGGAAGAGCTTGCAGGCAAAGCCGTCGGCATCACCGCCGTCGTCCGTTCCGTTGTAGGTACGGGCATCGTAGTTATTATAGGCATCGCAATTGAGTACGATGTTCCCGCGGCAGTAGCGGTAATCGGGGTTAAACTGAGGACTGCCGGCCGGCAGTTCCTTGGTTTCCTCGATCGAGAAATCCTTGTACATACCGATCTGCAGACCCGTATCGTTGTTATCGCGGAAAATACAGTTTTCGATGATGTTGTACGAACCCTCAACCTTCATGCCGTTATCTTCGGCATTACAGAGCGTCAGGCCCTTGAAGTACCAGTAATTGGCCAGATGGTTCACATAAATACAGCGTCCCATCTTGAAGTCGTTCTGGGTCGTGTGGTGCATACCGGAGCCGTCGATGATGACTTCGCCTTCGCCCGGGACAGCCCAAAGGTAGCAGCGACGCGCCTCCGAGGTCTTCTTCTCCGGAATCTTGATGCGTTCGGAAATGGTATAAGTACCGGCGTGCACCCAGATGGTATCACCCGGTTCAACAAGTTCGACGGCTTTGTGAATCGTCAGAAGCGGAGCGTCGGCGGTACCGGCGTTGGCATCCGAGCCAGTGGTCGAAACATGAATGGAAGCTTCGGCCCTGAAAGCCCAAGCAGAAACAATCAGCATGAAAGCCGACAGGGAAAAGTGCTGTTGCATGACAAAATGACAGAAATTATCATTTAAAATGGGTATAAAAACAGCACGGAGTTCACTCAAACCTCCCCTGAAGGAGTGATTGATGTGCTTTCCGTGCTGATATTAAATTAAATAGGTAAAGGATTAGCCGAAGCCGGTTTACTTGCCGAAATAACGGTTAAACAGGCCCTCGAAGCCCTTGCAGTGACGTGCCTCATCCTTTGCCATCTCGTGAACGGTATCGTGAATGGCATCCAGATTCAGTTTCTTTGCAACCTTGGCGATTTCAAGCTTGCCCTCGCATGCTCCTTCTTCAGCTTCCATGCGTTTCTTAACGTTGGTCTTGGTATCCCAAACCACCTCACCAAGGAGTTCTGCAATTCTTGCTGCGTGGTCTGCCTCCTCGAAAGCATAGCGCTTGAATGCCTCGGCCACTTCCGGATAGCCTTCGCGGTCGGCCTGACGGCTCATAGCCAGATACATGCCCACTTCCGAGCATTCTCCTCTAAAATGATCCTGCAGTCCCTGACGGATAAAATCACCTTCTTCTCCGGCAGGAATATCCTTGGCAACACCCAGTTCATGCTCGCAGGCTGGCTGAATAAGACCGCCTTCAGCCTTCTCTTTAAATTTAGCAGCAGGCACACCGCACTGTGGGCACTTCTCAGGAGGAGTAGGTCCTTCGTGTACATAACCGCAAACTGTGCAAATCCATTTCTTGTTCATAGTTGGTAAAAATTAGGAGGTTAATAATAAGGTATAATATGAAATTAGGGTTTCTTGCTTTTCAGCGAGGCAAAGATAAGGGAGTTTTGGCGAATTTCCAAATTTTTTGGCCGAAAAAGTGCAAATTTTCTCCAATTCATCCGATATTTATTTGCATCCTATGTCCTTTAGCAGAAAAAAAGTCCTGTTTCCGTACGGTAACCGCACAAAAACAGGACTGGATATGTAAGCAATTTTTTCTGGTTTCAGACTAATCGGGACCAACGTCCTGCCAATCAGGTATGACGTACACGATCCTTCAGCTCGGCCAGTTTACCGGAGTTCCAGCGATCGGTGGTACCTACCAGATAACCGGTAATACGCTGCAGCTTGTCGATGTGAGTAGAACCGCACTCCGGACAGCACTCCTCACCCTCGATGGCATCCTCGTGACCGCATTCCATACAACGGTTGCGGTTGTGGTTCACCGAACCGTAGCCCATATTGAGCTGATCCATGAGGTCAACCACCTTCATGATGGTTTCAGGATTGTGTGTGGCGTCGCCGTCAATCTCCACATAGAAGATGTGTCCGCCGCCGGTCAGATCGTGATAAGGAGCCTCCACTTCGGCCTTGTGCTTGATGCTGCACTTGTAGTAAACCGGGACGTGGTTCGAGTTGGTGTAGTAGTCCTTATCGGTAACACCCGGAATGATGCCGTAACGCTTTTTGTCGATGCGGGTAAAGCGGCCTGCCAGACCTTCGGCTGGAGTAGCTAAAACGGAATAGTTGTGCTGGTAACGGTCGCAGAACTCACCGGCTTTCTTCTTCATGAAGCTGATTATCTTCAGACCCAGCTTCTGGCTTTCCTCGCTCTCGCCGTGATGCTTGCCGGTGAGGGCAATCAGTGCCTCGGCCAGACCGATGAAGCCGATACCCAGCGTACCCTGGTTGATAACCGGCTCGATGGTATCGTTCGGACCCAGTTTGTCGGCACCGTTCCACAGGCAGGACATTACCAACGGGAACTGCTTGGCAAGAGCCGTTTTCTGGAACTGGAAGCGCTGGTCAAGCTGCTTGGCAACCAGTTCGCACATTTCGTTCAGGCGGAGCATGAAGACCTCCACACGCTTCTCGACGGTCGGCTCGCTCATACTCTCGATGGCCAAAGCCACGATGTTGATGGTAGTGAACGAAATGTTACCGCGACCGATGGAGGTCTTTGGACCGAAGCGGTTCTCGAACACACGGGTACGGCAACCCATGGTAGCCACCTCATACTTGTAGCGGTCCGGATCATCGGCGCGCCACTCCTCGTGGTAGTTATAGGTAGCGTCGAGGTTCAGGAAGTTCGGGAAGAAACGGCGTGCCGAAACCTTGCAGGCCAGTTCGTAAAGATCGTAGTTCGGATCGCCCGGCAGATAGTTCACGCCGCGCTTCTTCTTCCAGATCTGGATGGGGAAAATGGCAGTAGCATGATTGCCCACGCCCTCGTAGGTTGAATGCAGCAGCTCGCGCATCACGCAACGGCCTTCGGCGCTGGTATCGGTTCCGTAGTTCACACTCGAGAACACGACCTGATTACCGCCTCGGCTGTGAATGGTGTTCATGTTGTGAATGAAAGCCTCCATCGACTGGTGTACACGGGCTACAGTACGGTTGATGGCCTGCTGTACGATGCGCTCATCGCCGGTCAGTCCGTCCAGCGGCTTGCGGATGTAGTCCTTGATTTCCACATCGAGCAGACGGGTGAAATCCTGGTTCTCGAAGTCCTCGAGCACCTTGATCTCTTCCTTGTAGGTAAGACGTACGTAAGGTGCGAAGTAGAAGTCGAGGGCCGGGATAGCCTGACCGCCGTGCATCTCGTTCTGAGCGGTTTCCAGACTGATACAAGCCTGTACGGAAGCAGTCTCGATACGCTTGGCCGGACGGCTCTCGGCATGCGCGGCCTTCAGTCCGTGCTGCAGGATGGTATTGAGCGGATGCTGCACGCAGGTGAGCGACTTGGTGGGGTAGTAGTCTTTGTCGTGGATGTGGAGATAGTTCTTCTTCACAGCCTCGCGGATGTCGTCGGAGAGGAGGTAGTCATCCACGAAGGGTTTGGTGGTCTCGCTGGCGAACGTCTTCATCATACCGGCAGGCGTGTC
>JAGBQS010000082.1 GCA_017632695.1 Bacteroidales bacterium | reverse complement strand
TACCTGCGTAAGATCATGCGAGCCCGCAAACCCGACCGCAGCCGGTATGCCTCGTGGCAGAACCAGCAGTTTGTGGACGACAGTCTGGCGTGGGAGAACAACCCGCTTTACGGATGGTGCAACAAGAACCATAAGTTCGACGGATCGACGTATAACCTCACCACCGACGGTCTGCGCATCTATACCAGCATCGACAGCCGCATGCAGCAGTATGCCGAGCAGGCGGTAGTGGAACAGCTGCGCGACAATCTGCAGCCGCTGTTCTCAAAAGAGAAGCAGGGTCAGAAGAATGCGCCTTACAGCAAGAGCCTCAGCAAAAAGGAAGTGGAGCAGTCGCTGCGACGCGCCATGCGGCAGAGCGAACGCTACAATACGATGCTCAGAGGCGGCTACAGCCGCGAGGACATCGAGAAAGCCTTCCATACGCCGGTCGAAATGAAGGTATTCAGCTGGCAAGGCGAGATTGATACCATCATGACGCCCTACGACTCATTGCGCTGGCAGAAGCAGTTCCTGCGTGCCGGCTTCATGTGCATGGACTCGTTAGGTTATGTGAAAGCATACGTCGGCGGACCTGACTTCACGTTCTTCCAGTACGATATGGTAACAGCCGGACGGCGTCAGGTAGGTTCCACCATCAAGCCGCTGCTCTATACGCTGGCGATGGAGGAAGGTCGCACGCCCTGCGACGAGGAGCTGAACTCGCAGCCGATTCTGTACGATGCAAACGGCCGGCCCTGGACACCCCGCGATGCCGGCAAGGAACGTATCGGCGAGATGGTAACCCTCCAATGGGGTCTGATGAACTCCAACAACTGGATCTCCGCCCGAGTGATGTCGAAGCTTTCGCCCGAAGCCTTTGTGCGCATGCTGCACAGTATGGGCATCCGCAACCAGCTGGATCCGGTTCTTTCGCTTTGCTTGGGTGTGTGCGATATCTCGGTCGAGGAAATGGTAACAGCCTACAGTTCGTTTGTGGGCCACGGACAGCGTGTTTCGCCGCTTTACGTGCAGAGTATTACCGACAACAACGGCATCGAGCTTGCCCGCTTTACGCCGCGCCGCAAGGAAGTATTCTCGTTCGATGCCTACCTGAAGATGCTGCCGATTCTGCGCGATGTCATCGATCACGGCACAGGCAAGCGCATCCGCTTCCGCTACAACATCACGGCTCCTTTGGCAGGCAAGACCGGTACCACCAACGACAACTCCGACGGCTGGTTCATGGCCTTTACGCCGAGTCTGGTGGCAGGTACCTGGGTAGGCGGCGAGGAACGCAGCATTGCCTTCGACCGTATGGCTTACGGACAGGGAGCCTCGATGGCCCTGCCTGTATTTGCCAACTTCATCAAGAAGGTTTATGCCGACCCGACCCTTCCCTACAACGAGGAAGAACAGTTCTATTATCCGGAGGACTACGACCCCTGCTCGAACTCGGTCAAGAGCACACCGATTACGGAGCACGAGGTGGAATCTGGGTTCTTCGATTAATTATTATTGGAAGTTAGTAGGAGTTAATGTGAGTTAGAAGGAGTAAATGGGAGTTAGAAGGAGTAAATGGGAGTTAGAAGGAGTTAACGGACGTTACTTCTGTAGGAAAAAGAATTGTCCGTTATCTTTGCAACAAAAACAAACGTCCGTTAACTCCACAGGCTAAAAGCCTGTTAACTCCAGATAACTCCAATTAACTCCTAAATAGACAAAAATATGCTGATCGCACTTCAGAAAAGACACGATAACATTGCAGAATATCTGCTTTACATGTGGCAGGTCGAAGACTTGCTGCGCGGTTTGGACTGTAATCCGGATCGCATCGCCCCGCTGGCCGACCGCTTCCGGGGTGTGGAAGGTATGGACGAAGAGAAGATTGCAACCATCCGCCAGTGGTATCTCGACCTGAACGCCATGATGCTGGCCGAAGGCAAACGCGAAAGCGGACACCTGCAGATCAACAAGAACATCCTGCTCGACCTGACCGACCTGCACCTGATGCTGCTCAAGACGGACATCGACCACATCTACACATCGGCATTCTACAGCACGCTGCCTTTCATCGTCGAACTGCGCAGCAAGGAAGGCGACGACCCGGTAGGCGAACTCGAATCGTGCTTTACCGCCCTTTACGGCGTGCTGCTGCTCCGGCTGCAGAAGAAGGAAATCAGCCAGGAAACCCAGGTGGCCATCCAGCAGATCAGCAAGTTCCTGGGTCTTTTGAGCGAGAAGTACAAAGCATGGAAACGGGGCGAACTGAAGTTCCCCGACGAAGAGGATTAAACAATACAGATAACAGATAAATGAGCCAACTAACAGACGAAATCAGTAAAAGACGCACTTTCGCCATTATTGCACACCCGGATGCCGGTAAGACCTCGCTGACCGAGAAACTGCTGCTTATGGGTGGTGCCATCCATGTGGCAGGCGCAGTAAAAAGCAATAAAATCAAAAAAACAGCCACCTCCGACTTCATGGAGATTGAACGGCAGCGTGGCATTTCGGTAGCTACGTCCGTGATGGCCTTCGACTATCAGCTCGGCGGTCAGGACTATAAGATCAATATTCTCGATACACCCGGTCACCAGGATTTTGCCGAAGACACCTACCGTACGCTGACGGCTGTGGACAGCGTCATCATCGTGATCGACTGCGCCAAGGGTGTCGAGACGCAGACGCGCAAGCTGATGGAAGTTTGCCGCATGCGCAACACGCCGGTCATCATCTTCATCAACAAGATGGACCGCGAAGGCAAGAACCCTTTCGATCTGGTTGACGAAATCGAAAAGGAACTCCATATCACCTGCCGTCCGCTTACCTGGCCTATCAACATCGGTGAGCGGTTCAAGGGCGTGTATAATCTGTACGAGCGTTCGCTGATTCTCTATACCCCCAGCAAGCAGACCGTTTCGGAAGGTGTGGCCATCGAAAGCCTCGATGATCCGGAACTGGATGCCCGCGTAGGCGAGGCCGATGCCAACCAGCTGCGCGAGGACGTGGATCTGCTGACGGGCGTTTACCCCGACTTCGACAAGCAGGCCTATCTGGACGGACAGCTGGCTCCGGTTTTCTTCGGATCCGCCCTTAACAATTTCGGCGTGCGCGAACTGCTCGACTGCTTCTGCCAGATTGCCCCCACCCCGCAGCCCACGCAGACCGTTGAGCGTGTGGTCCGTCCGGAAGAGGAGGCGTTCTCGGGCTTCGTGTTTAAGATTCATGCCAACATGGACCCGAACCATCGCAGCTGCATTGCGTTCGTAAAGGTCTGCTCCGGTAAGTTCGAGCGCGGCACCTACTACAAGCACGTGCGCCTGAACCAGAAGATGCGCTTCTCGGCGCCGACGGCTTTCATGGCCTCGAAGAAAGAGATCATCGACGAATGTTTCCCGGGCGACATCGTGGGTCTGCCGGATAGCGGCGGCACGTTCAAGATCGGCGATACCATCACAGCCGGCGAGGATCTGCACTTCCGCGGCATCCCGTCGTTCAGCCCTGAAATGTTCAAGTACATCGAGAATGCCGACCCGATGAAGGCCAAGCAGCTTGCCAAGGGTATCGACCAGCTGATGGACGAGGGTGTGGCACAGGTGTTCACCAACCAGTTCAACGGCCGCAAGGTCATCGGAACCGTCGGACAGCTCCAGTTCGAGGTCATCCAGTTCCGTCTGGAACACGAATACAATGCCAAATGCCGTTGGGAACCCATCAAGCTTTACAAGGCCTGCTGGATGGAGACCGACGACGAGGAACAGCTGAAGGACTTCAAGCGCCGCAAGATGCAGTTCATGGCTGTCGACCATGAAGGCCGCGACGTGTTCATGGCCGAATCCGGCTACGTCCTCCAGATGGCACAGCAGGACTTCCCGCACATCAGGTTCCACTTCTCTTCGGAGTTCTAAACGCCTTCGGGCCGTATTTATGTTTGCCGAACTGATACTTCCCGTACCCCTTCCGCGCACTTTCACCTACCGTCTGCCCGACGGTCTGGCCGAAAGGGCGCGTATTGGTATGCGCGCTACGGTACCGTTCGGCCGCAACCATACGTATACCGGCATCATCGTATCGCTTTCGCCGATCCAGCCGCAGCTGGACTACGAGGTGAAGAATGTTTTGTCCCTCCCCGACGAATACCCCATTGTACGCAAGACGCAGCTGAACCTCTGGCAATGGATGGCCGACTATTATCTGTGTCCGGCAGGCGATGTGATGAAGGCAGCCCTGCCCTCGGAGCTGAAGCCCGAAACGGGCAGCAAGGGCGTTATCCGCGAGGACTTCAAGCCCAAGCTGAAGCCGTTCGTCAGGATCATTCTCGACGATAAGCTGTCCGTTGCCTTCGACCAGCTGCGCCGTTCGCCCAAACAGCAGGCGCTGTTCATGACGCTGCTGGACCGCAGTCACGCCCTGCAGAAGAAGGATGCACCCGATGTAGTGGCGCAGGACGAGCTGCTGCAGGCAGCCGGCGCCTCCACCGATCAGCTCCGCGAACTGGTCCGCAAAGGTTTCTGCGAAATCTTCCAGCAGGAAGTGAGCCGTTTGGAAACCGGACAGTTCAGCACCGACCGGCTGGAGCCCGTTCACCCGCTTACCGAAATGCAGGCCGTCGCCTATCGCAACATCTGCCAGACGTTCCGCGACCGGTCTGTCTGCCTGCTTCACGGCGTGACCTCGAGCGGCAAGACGGAAATCTACATGCATCTGATGCAGGAGGTTGTCGGCCAGGGACGCCAGGTGCTGATGATGGTGCCAGAAATCGCCCTTACCACACAGCTTTGCCAGCGTCTGCGGCGCGTTTTCGGCCAACGGATGCTGGTGTATCACTCGAAGCTCTCGGAAGTGGAGCGCGTGGAGATCTGGAAGACCCTTTTGAGCGACGAGAGCCGGGTGGACATCATCCTGGGTGTCCGCAGTTCCATCTTCCTGCCCTGTCGCCAGCTGGGACTGGTGATTGTCGACGAGGAGCACGAGCCCTCGTACAAGCAGCAGGATCCCGCACCGCGCTATCAGGGACGCGACGTTTCACTGGTGCTGGCTGCCCGTCACGGAGCCAAGGTGCTGCTCGGCAGCGCTACGCCGAGTCTGGAAAGCTGGTATCTGGCACAAAGCGGCAAGTACGGACTGGTGCAGCTCACCGAGCGTCACGCAGGCGTTTCCCTGCCGTCCATCCAGCTGGTCAGCACGCTCCAGGCGCGCAAGCAGACGGGCATGCAGGGACTGTTTACCCCCCGGCTGCTGAGTGCCCTGCGGCAGACCATCGGCAACGGGCAGCAGGCCATCCTGTTCCAGATCCGGCGCGGGTTTGCGCCCGTCATTGAGTGTACCGCGTGCGGGTGGACGCCCCGTTGTCCGCGCTGCGATGTCTCGATGACCTATCATAAGCACACGCGCATGCTGACGTGCCACTATTGCGGCTATTCCACGCCCTGGCCTGCCCGGTGTCCTTCGGGCGGCAACCAGAAGCTCGATATCCTGGGCTTTGGAACGGAACGCATCGAAGACCAGCTGCGCGACCTGCTGCCGCAATCCCGGCCGGTCCGCATGGACACTGACACCACTTCTTCGAAGACGATCTACGAACGCATCCTGGAGGATTTCGAGGCCGGCAAGACCAACGTGCTGATCGGTACGCAGATGGTTTCCAAGGGACTCGACTTCAAGGCTGTGCAGACCGTGGGCGTACTGAGTGCCGACAGTCTGATGAACTTCCCGGATTTCCGCGCGCACGAACGTGCCTTCCAGCTGATGGAACAGGTAGCGGGACGTGCCGGCCGCCGCGCCGGACAGGAAGGCGAAGTGCTCATCCAGTGCAACGACCCGAAGAACCGGCTGCTCCAGCAGGTAGTGCGCCACGATTACACCGGGATGGCCGAAACGCAGTTAGCCGACCGTCAGAAGTACGGTTTCCCGCCTTTCACCCGCCTGATCATGATTTACATCAAGGGACGTTACGAGGACCGTACCCGACAGCTGGCGGAACAGTATGCCGCCACCCTCCGGCAGAGCTTCGGCGAACGGGTTCTCGGACCGGAAGCTCCGGGCATCTCGCGCGTCAAGAACTTCTTCATCCAGCAGATTCTGCTCAAGATCGAGCGCGAAGCCAGCACCGTTACCGTCCGCCAGTACCTGAACGCCATCTACGAAGCGATGGTGAAAGCCAACAACGAAATGCAGCGCGTGGTATTCTACTACGATGTGGATCCGATGTGAGGGAATTAAGGGTAAAGAGTAATGTAATGATATACCAGAAGAAGAGCCTATGATGGCAGCTGAGGAGATTCCTGACAATTACAATAAATAGAAGAATAGAAATACAATTATCATATATATGGCAAAAGATTTAACAACATCAGCTATAGAGCGCCAGAATGTTCTGAATAATAATCTGGCAATACCTCGTATCCAAAGCGCATTGGACATAGAAGCCTATCATTTTGAAGGAAAGTATTATCTTACCAAACAAATGGTAGCTGATTTCTATGAAGTGGATGTTAGGACGATAGAACGATATTTAGAGACAAACAAAGAAGAACTTGAAAGGAATGGTTACTTTTTATGTAGGGGTAAACGCCTGAAAGAGTTTAAGTTACAATTTGCTCCCGACATAAATGTCGGTCACAAAACAGTATCTTTATCTCTTTTCGACTTTCGTGCATTTTTGAACATAGGTATGCTGCTCGCTGAAAGTGAAAAAGCCAAACGAGTTCGTAGTCTCATCCTGGATATTGTCATATCTACCATTAATGAGAAAGCTGGTGGTGGAACAAAATATATCAACTGGCGCGATAGGGATTTTCTTCCTGCAGCAATTCAGGAAGAGAATTACAGAAAGAATTTAACTGCACCGATTAATGATTATGTAGATGGGCATCCGACTTATAAATATGCTTCTATTACGGATATGATTTATAGGGCAGTTTTCCATGAAAATGCTAAACAATATAAGGAATTACTAAAACTGGAACCCAAGGATAATGCCAAGGCGACAATGTATGCAGAGGTTCTTCGTGTTATCAGTTCTTTTGAAAATGGAGTTGGAAGCGCCATTCGTGACCTATCTGTCAGACTGCATAGAAAAATAAGCATACAAGAAGTTCAGGCACTAATCAATGAACAAGCAGAGAGCCCTGCCATGTCTCCATTCTTGTATGACGCTCGTCAGAAGATGGCTTCCTTAGATCTTGGACTTCGTGATGTCTATCATGATGGTATTGCTGGGTATTTACGAGCAGTTTCTCCTGAAGAATTCGAGAGATTTATCGGCTCAGATTCCGTAGATTTGGAAAAACTTCTGGATAACGATGAAAACAAACATGTTCTTGAACGTCTAAAAAAATAAAGGCAATGGAGGATTTCATTTATCTTAGCTTTGACGATGTTCTTGGATATTACAGGGAAACCATTGAGCAAAGTGGTGGAGGAATGTCTGCCATACGAGAACAAGCAGAGATTGAGAAAGTTCTTGATTTCGTACAAAACGATTTATACTACCCGACCTTAGAGGAGAAATTGACGTATATGGTATTTGCTTTCTGCACAGGTCATTACTTTGCGGATGGAAATAAGCGTATATCACTGGTGATAGGTGCCCATTTCCTCATCAAAAATAAAAGAGGTTGGGCAGGTTTTCATTTCCTGCCTTACATGGAAGCATATATCTGGCATGTAGCAGCAGGTAACATAGATAAGGAGCTACTTGCAAAAATCAT
>JAGBQS010000081.1 GCA_017632695.1 Bacteroidales bacterium | reverse complement strand
TTTCAGGACCGATAAATATACACCTTTTTCCTCCGGCAGATGGCCGGTAATCGTAGGCTCTATCGGTTTGAATTCGGAAGATAATTGAATTCCTTCTGCTGTTACTTTATACAAATTCGACATAACTGATAGAATTGATAGATTTGTAATAAGGCTATTGGTTTTGATATCGTTTCAGGTCATTCAGTAACGGGCGTTTCTTGAAGCATCAAGTTTCAGCAGAATCCATAGCAAAATAGTAAATGACCATAACGAAGAACCGCCATAGCTGAAAAATGGCAACGGTATTCCAATCACAGGAGCTAATCCAATAACCATGCCTATATTGATAGCCACATGGAAAAAGAAGATACTAGCCACACAATAGGCATATACTTGAGCAAAGATGGTACTTTGCCGCTCTGCCAGCATAATGATGCGAACGATAAGCACTGTATACAGCAACAGCAGAAGCGTTGCTCCAAAAAAGCCTTTCTCCTCTCCGACGGTACAGAAAATGAAATCAGTATGCTGCTCAGGAATATACTCCAAATGAGTTTGCGTTCCCTCCATGTATCCTTTTCCCCAAAAACCGCCGGAGCCGATGGCAATCTTTGCCTGATTCACATTATACCCCGCTCCCTTCAAATCTTCTTCGAGTCCCAACAATACTTCTATACGTTTACGCTGATGCTCCTGAAGCAAATTGTTGAAAGCATAATCGACCGAATACTGGAATGTAATGAATCCGAAGGCGAACAGTGCCAACAAAGAATAGGAAAGAGCACGCCTTGAAATCCAAATCCACAAAGCATAAAGACCACACCAGACACTCACTGCCAAACCAACCCAACGGAACCGGTAATAAGGCAGGACCGGCTCTGGAATGGTTACGAAATACTTAACTGCAAAATATACGACATAAGCAACAATCGCCACAGTCAAGGTTCGCTTTGCTGCCTGCCAATTCTTCGCATAGCCCACGAACATCAACGCAATCAGTATGGGAATGAGAAATAGGACTATATTTTCGCCATAAATCAGACCCAGTACAAAAATCAGTACAAAACTGAAACCCGCCCACAAGAAAATGCCCGGCAAGCCCTGACGATACAATAAAAGGAAAAACGAAAAATAAACCAGCGCGGAACCGGTTTCGTTCTGGAATATAATGAGTCCTACCGGCAAGAAAATAATGGATAGCACCTTCAGATAACTGCTCCAGCTACCTAACTTGAATCCATACTGATCGAACATCCATGCCAGCATTAAAGCCGTAATGAACTTGCCGAATTCGGCCGGCTGGATACGGAAAACACCAAAATCAATCCAAGATAACGAGCCCTTGACCTCCTGAGCAACAAACCGGGTTGCAAACAGCACAAACATCATGGCAATATACATGACCGGCGTCCAATAGCGATAGGTCTTGGCGTCAATAAACATCAAAAGGAATATCAGCACGCACGAAAAGGCAAACCAGACAGCCTGCTTTCCTGTCGGCCGGCTGAAATCGAACATGCTTGCATTATCCAGATGGTAGCACGCAGAATTGATAGTGAACCATCCGGCCACTACCATAATCAGGTAAAGGATGACTGTAGTCCAATCTAACGATTTAAGCATGCCTGTTTATTTATAGGTTTTGTTGTACTGAAGGGTCGATTCATTGAACATTCGGGTTTCGAAGGGTTTTCTGCGATTCGAAATCTTTCCGTTCAGATACTTTTCGATTACAAGGGTTCCTATCGGCACTCCGTATGTTGCACCGAAACCGCCGTTCTCAATATAACAGCAAACGGCAATTTTCGGATTGTCTTTCGGCGCAAAACCCATGAAAACCGAATGGTCTCTGCCATGCGGATTCTGAGCAGTACCGGTCTTGCCGCAAAGCTCTATGCCTTCCGGATCCATATTACCTGCATGGCGGACTGTACCCATCAAGGCAGCCTGACGCATTCCTTCTGCCACCACTTCGTAGTGACGTTTGTCGATTTTTGTATAAATCGGATGCAGGAATGTATCGGGCACCAGCTCTATCTCTCCGTCCGCCGAAGGATAGACTTCTTTCAGCACATGAGGCACATAATAGTATCCCCGGTTCGCAATAGTGGATGCTAAATTGGCAATCTGCAATGGTGTGGCCAGAATCTCGCCCTGGCCGATGGAAATCGAAATGATGTTGATCGGTTTCCAGTTCTGGGTATGAAAACCGTTGTTATAATAAGCCGGGTTTGGAATGAATCCACGGGTTTCTCCTGGCAAGTCTATCCCTAACTTATAGCCATAACCCATGGAAACCATGTAGTTCTTCCACTGCTCGAATGCTTCTTGAATAGACTTGTATTTTTTATTTTCAAGAATACGGACCAGGCAATATCCGAAATAACCGTTACACGAAGTAGCAATAGCCGGCACCATTGTCCACGATGTATTTCCGTCATGACATCCCATTCGGAACTTTCCCTGACGGAAACCGCCATGACAGGGAAGAACCGTATTGGGTGTCAGCGCACCGTCTTCGAGTGCAATCAGGGCCTGTGCCGGCTTGAAGGTCGATCCAGGGGGATAGGATGCCTGAATGGCTCTATCATTCAACGGATGGTAAGGATTGTGAAACAAGGCTGTGTAGTTCTTTCCACGATCACGTCCAGCCAACAGACGAGGGTCGAAGGTGGGACTCGATACCATTGCCAGCACTTCTCCCGTAGACGGTTCTATAGCCACCAATGCCCCGATTTTGTTTACCATCAGACTTTCTGCATATTGCTGAAGTTCGGCATCGATGGTAAGAGTTATATCATGACCTGCAACAGGTGCCACATCCTTTGAACCGTTATCGTAATGTTCCTTGATACGGCCCTTGACATCACGTAATAGGTATTCCTTTCCTTTCTTGCCACGCAAAATTGTTTCGTAATACTTTTCAACGCCCAGATTTCCTACCCAATCTCCCTGCGTGTAATATGAATCTTTCTCGATCATCTTTTTACCGACTTCTCCAATATTACCCAGAATCAGAGGGGCGATCGGATATTTGTACTGTCTGATGGTACGGATACGGGTATCAAAGCCTTTGAATCGGTACAAAGCTTCTTCGACTTTGGCAAAATCCTTTGCAGTAAGCTGCGAAACAAATACCTGCTGCGTAAAATAACTGAATCCCCTGCTCCGGGTTATGTCTCTCATCCGTTTTTCGAAAGCTTCGCGGGTAATACCCAGTACATTGCAGAAATCGAGCGTATCCAGATTTTTTACCTCTTTCATGGTCACCATCACATCGTAAGCCGGTTGGTTATATACCAGTTCCCGTCCCTTACGATCGTATATAATACCTCGTGAGGGATAGATGGTCCGGACTTGAAACGCATTGTTTTTGGCTTTCTCAATATATTCATCAGATACAATCTGCAAATAAAACAGGCGTATGATGAAAACCAGAATAACAGCCAATACCAACCCGATAATCACGAACCTGCGGTTTTCCAAATCGATGTCGTGTCGCATAGGTAAAAACGGACTTATTTTCAATTATACAGACTTTCGACGCGTTGCCATTTCGATAGCAATCAGAAAGACGAAGGTCATAGCTATACTACTGATTATTTTAAGTAATAAGGCTGACAAAGAAAACAAAGAAAACGCTTCCAATAAATAGAGTGCCAGACAATGTACGATCAAAACAGACAACAGGAACCGATAGAAATTCTGGATTCCAAGACGATGTAATGTAGGAGCACCGGTTTTGATATCTTCCGCAAGCACAAACATATGAAGCAAAGGCAAACGCATCCACATGGTTGTAGTCATGGCAAAGGCATGCAAGCCTATTGTATTACAAAAGATATCAAGAATCAAACCAATCAGGAAACCCAATAAAATCTGAATCTGCCGGGATATTTCAACTGGCATCTTCACTGCCACATAAACATACAAAAGGACAACTCCACCTGCCAGCGACAAGTGGTTAAAAACCAGAATCTGCAATACGATGCAGATGACAATCCAAAATAACGAAATTAAAAAGGACATGGATTGGTATTGGTTATGACATGGACATTGTTGATCCGGTCAAAATGGGTAAACAGTTCGACGCGGAAACTCAAAAAGTTGTTATCTGCAGCCGGCACCTCTTCGTAGATACGCCCTACAGGTACGCCTCGCGGAAAAGCATTGCTGAATCCGGTAGTAATTACCGTATCTCCTATTTCGAACGGAACGTTACGGGGAACATTGTTCAATCGGGCATACAACGGATTCGCACCATCCCACACAAGTGACCCGATAGATTCGGAATTCTTCAGGCACGAACTGGTTTGCAATAGCGGATTCAGGACACTGATCACCAACGAGAAGTGGTTACTCGTTTTGGCAACCTGTCCCACAATTCCATTATGATCGGCTACTCCCATTCCGACTTGTATTCCATCCTCAGTTCCTTTATCGATGGTCAGATAGTTTTCTGCCTGGATAATGGAGTTTTGTACCACATGCGCGACGACAAAGCGATATGGAACAGGTGCCAGCAAGGCGCTATCCAAATCTATGTGATTACGTACCTGCTGACGCAGCAACAGATTTTCTTCCTCCAACTTGCCCAAACGGACCAGCAAGTCTTCGTTAATAGCACGCAACCCGAAATAACCCGAAACACTATTCGACCAGGCATAAACTTCGCCCGACACCCTATTGGCGCTACCGAACCACACACTCCTTTGGTAAGGATTGCGCTGAACAAAGAGCAGCAGACTTAGCACGGCCAAAACGAGCCATGTGAAGAATGGCCCGTTTCGGGTAAAAAAGCGAAGTAAATTCTGCATTTAGAATAATTTTATCGCAATAGGAATGGATAATTCTCGATGTTCTTAAGTGCGATGCCAGTACCTTTGGCAACCGACAGAAGCGGATCTTCGGCTACATGGAAAGGAATGCCGATCTTATCCTTCAGACGTTTGTCAAGACCTCGCAAGAGAGCGCCGCCACCGGTAAGCCAGATACCGTTATTCACAATATCAGAATACAACTCCGGAGGAGTTTCTTCCAATCCCTTCAGTACAGCAGCCTCGATCTTTGAAATACTCTTTTCAATACAATGTGCTACTTCCTGATAGCTGACCGGAACTTCCATAGGCAAAGCCGTCATTTTGTTCGGTCCGCGCACGATGAAATCTTCAGGCGGATTATCGAGCATCGTCAAGGCCGAGCCTACGTTAATCTTAATCTGTTCGGCCGTCGGCAATCCTACACGGATATTGTGCTGACGACTCATATATTCCATGATATCCAACGTCAGATCGTTTCCGGCAACACGGATTGAGTTGTTCGTTACCAGACCGCCTAACGAAATGACGGCAATCTCCGAAGAACCGCCACCGATATCGACTACCATATTTCCTTCCGGGGCAAGTACATCGATGCCGATACCGATAGCTGCAGCCATCGGTTCGTACAACATATAAACATCCTTTCCGCCAGCATGCTCGCTTGAGTCGCGCACGGCACGGATTTCTACTTCAGTGGAACCGGAAGGAATACCCACAACCATTCTCAACTGCGGGCTGAACAGCCTGCCACTGCCAAACGCCATCTTGATCATGCCTCGGATCATCTGTTCGGCAGCATAGAAGTCTGCGATTACTCCATCACGCAATGGTCGTACGGTACGAATACCCTCAGGAGTTTTACCTTCCATCAGCTGTGCTTTATGACCGACAGCTATCAGTTTGCCATCACGACTTTCAAGAGCCACGATCGACGGAGCATTTACGACAATCTTGCCGTTGTGGATAATGACGGTATTAGCTGTACCAAGGTCAATGGCAATATCCTGCGTTAATTTAAAAAAACTCATTTGAAAACAAATAGAAATGTTAATGAATCAGGATAAATTACTTCTGCTCTGCAAACCAGGCATGAATAGCAGTATCATAGTGCGAAGAAACGCCAAATGCCTGCTCGGCGAAAGACAGGCGATCTTCATAATCGCTCTTAGCACCCTTCTTGTCAAGCATATCGGCCAACTGCTGATACTGTGCCTTGCTGGCAACAATGATTACGTCCTTGAAGTTCTTAGCTGCAGCACGAATCAGCGAAATGCCGCCGATATCAATCTTTTCGATAATGCTTTGGAAGTCTGCTCCGCTGGCTACAGTCTGCTCAAACGGATAGAGATCAACGATGACCAGATCGATTTCCGGGATTTCGTATTTCTTCATCTGCTCCTGATCGCCCTCGTTATCCCGACGGCCCAGAATGCCTCCGAACACCTTTGGGTGCAAAGTTTTAACCCGACCTCCCAAGATACTCGGGTATGTAGTCAAATCCTCAACAGCGTTACAGGGAACGCCAAGACTCTCAATAAAATTCTGGGTACCGCCAGTCGACAAAAGGGTTACACCTTCGGCATGCAACTTCTTGATGATTTCGTCCAATCCATCCTTGTGGAACACGGAAACCAGTGCAGTTTTGATTTTCTTCTGATCCATATTTACGTTATTTTTTGTGATTAGTCCTTCGTTAAAAGCTCAACTTTTTAGCCGATTTTTTCAACTGTTTTATTTTTCGGGTGCAAATATACTAATAATTTCTGAAATACACGAATTTTTACAGCCAAATTTTATTAAAAATTTTTCAGTGCCGATTTTAAGCCTGCAACTATCTGACGAAAAGAGTGTTGATAACTCTGATTTCCGGCCCGTCGGAAGAGGATATCTGGGACAATAACCGAATGCCTGTTTCAGGCAATATCGCGTCTGCATTACCACGCCATTACGATTCCTTTGCAGCTCAAAAGCCGGTTCTACGTCAACCAGTCCCATTTTTGCGAAAATATCACGTGCGTTACGGTTCATTATATTGGCCTTGAAATCGGTAGGAAGAACTCCAGCCGCATGAAGGCTGTCCGCCAGCTCCAGATAAGAAGGACTTTCAAATCGTTTCCGTTCACGATCATAGCTTTCCGTACGCTTCCTGATAAGTTCTGCAATCGCATCGCGGCGCAACTGGCCCAATACTGAAGAGGGCACAAACCACTCTCCTCCCTGAACATCAACCTGCTTAGCCTCGAAAATGGTATCGCCCAACTTCGAGAGCTGTTTGCTGATATTCTCAACCTGCGGCTTTTGTGCCTGTCCGAATGTACCGGGCAGACATACCGTAGCTTCCGAACCTTCTATGACCGAATCCGGTACTTGAACTTTCAGTTCCAATTGTGTGGAAGAAGCCCTGAAATACAGGTTCAGAGGAACACGACGGTCGGCTGATTTCTTCTCTAAAGTCTGTTCAAACGCAAAATCGAGGTTCCGATAAACAGACATGCCTTTCCGAAGCAGGCGACACACTTTCAACCCATCCAATGGGAACACTTTTCCGGTGGCGGCTTCATATCGGTTTACACGGAAACCTATTGTCTGATTCACAACCAGGCCGTCTCCGTTATTCAAAGGTGTAACATCCGGCTGATTCTGCAGGGTAATCCAATCGCGCCCCACCTCTTTAACCGAGCCATACAGTTCTCCCATCGACTTCGGACTTTCATGATTCCACATCACCTCCCGTTTCCCATCGATTCCATAATCGGTAAAGCCTCGATTGAATGACTTGCTTACATTAGGCGTAAATAAATAAGTACAACTGCCTTCTGAAACGTGTCCGAACCGATTGCGAATACCGTCTTTTTCAAGAATATCATCCAATTGCCTGCGGTAATATGCCACGACATTCTTCACATAGTTCTGGTCTTTCAGACGACCTTCAATCTTCAGACTAGTCACTCCTGCTTCCATGAGCTGCTGAAGATACCGGCTTCTGTTCATATCACGCAGTGACAACAAATGCTTCTGGCGAACCAAAGCATGTCCGTCTGCATCCAGCAAGTCCATTGGCAACCGGCAAGGCTGGGCACATTCTCCACGATTGGCACTACGACCGGTCAGGGCTGCACTCAGATAACACTGTCCGCTGATGCAAACACAGAGGGCTCCATGTACAAAACACTCTAATTCCGTGTCTGGAACGGCCTCATGAATAGCCGAAATATCGTTCAACGAGAGTTCACGGGCAAGAACAACTCGCTTAAAACCCAATTCACTCAGCAATCGGACTTTTTCCGGTGTCCGATTATCCGTCTGCGTTGAAGCATGCAGGGGAATAGGCGGCAAATGAAGGCCTAATACACCCAGATCCTGTACGATAAGGGCATCGACACCTGCTTCGTACAATTGCCACACCAGATGTTCTGCTTCTGCGAGTTCTTCGTCGCGTAATATCGTATTGAAAGCCACAATGGTCCGGGCACCAAACTGATGTCCGAATTTCGCCAGCTGCTCAATATCGGACAACGAATTACCCGCAGCGCTACGGGCACTGAAACGGCCGGCGCCGATATAGACGGCATCGGCACCATGACGGAAAGCTTCTTTTCCTATCTCTGCATTTCGGGCAGGAGCTAATAATTCAATTCTTTTCATTTTCGACTGCAAATTTACACAATATTTTAAATATACGCGCACGCAAGAGGAAAAAAATTGTTCATTTTGTACAAAAAACAGTTCATATTGTATGAAACGATTAATTGCACAAATGATATTTTCATTTTTTCTATTTACCTTTGCCGCGTCATTGAAGGATTTCAAGTGCTTCGAGATGCAGCACAGAGGCAAGTGCGATTCCGAAATGGCAGAGTGACTCGGGCCCCTCATTGCCCAAGCACCTATAATAACCTTATAACTTTGTGCTGCGATTTCTTTTACTAACCTATGAAGTACAAATTACTACGTTTTACCATGATGGCCCTTTTAGCCATGTTGGGTGGAATTTGGAACACCAGTGCTTTCGCTTCGGAAACCTGGACTTATCGCGACTTTGCCGTGCAGCTGACAAATGCCGACATCTTCGCGACTACGAACAACAATTTCGGTGTTAAGGTAGCAGAGGACGGCACTTATACTGCTACTGCTGCAGACGATGCTACAGCGAACTTTACCGTAAAATCTGCCCGTTTCAATGATTCTCAACACGGATGGGTGAACTGCGAGTTTACAGTTCCTGTATTGGGTGCCGTGAAGATTGAACTAGGTGACTGCCTGTATGGTGGACAGAACGGCACTATTGTCGATGCAGCCGGTAATTCAACTGAAATCAAAGCCAATGCTACGAAATCCTGCTGGAATGCCAACACTCCTCATGAGAATGTGGTAGTTGCCTACTATGCAGGCACAGAGGCAACCACGCTGACCATCAGCTACAACGGCTACTGTCCGTTCATCGCTGTAACGGCAATCGACCCGTCGGAGGTACCAAGTGAAACCACTGTAACCTTTACGACAGGGGAAGCTGCCGATGCTGTGGCTCCTGCAGACATCAAAGATGCAATTGGGGCCAGCATCACTTTGCCTAAGAATTTTACAATGTATGTGGAGGGTAAGACTCTTACCGGTTGGAGCGACGGCACCAATACCTATGCTCCAGGTGCTTCTTTCACCGTACCGGCAGAGAATGTTACCCTGACTCCGGTATTTACCGCCAATGAAGTGACATTAGCAGACCGTACCGAGCCTGTGACCGTGAAGTTCTCCTTCCGTCGCGACGAAGGAGCTCCTACTGTAGGTTTCCAGAATAAAACCGGCATTTGGGTGGCTCAGGCTACCGTTGGCGGCAAGACCATCGATGTTAAAGCAGACTTCGATACCAACAATGGCGGCAAGTTTGCTAACGGCAATTGGAGTGATTGGGCTCAGCTGAACGGAGGAACCAAGTTTACCGTTCCTTCTTGCAAGGGTGCCACCATTTCTATGGAGGCTTATAGCGATATCACAACCACCACCATCGACGGACAGACTGACTACACCAGTGGCAAGACCATCAGCTACACTATAGCCGGTGCTGCCGAAACTGTTGACGTAGTTATCGGTGACGGTTCTTACTATCGCTACATTCAGGTGGTACTGCCTGTTGTGCAGACCCAAGGTGGTGGCGGTGAAAGCTTTGAGAATGCTGTTGCTGCCGTAGTATGGCCATTTAACGACCCAAATAACATCTCTTCTTATACAACAACTCCTGAGGATATTTTCAGTACTGTGGCTGTAAACACGGGTGACATCACTCTGACTGGAACCGGCACCGGACAGGCTAAACATGCTGATGGTTCTAACGTAACGTTTACCAAGCTGAAACCAGCCGGCTCTACTACTGCTGTCGAGTGGGCGGTTAAGCCTTCAGCCGGTCTTACCTTCACTCCGACCAAGATCAGTGCATATATAGCCCGATTCGGAACGGATGCAGAGAACGGTATCACTATTACCGCAAAGGCCGGTGACGGGGAAGCCATCACTTTGGGCAACTTTACGGCTCCACGTAACAACAAGTCGCAGGCTGATGACAAGTTCGGTTCAAGCAGCAACTATACCAATCAGTTTGTTATCGAACTTTCTGCAGAGCAGCAAACTGCTCTGACTTCTGCCGATGGCCTGTCGGTATTTGGTACAGTAGGCGTCGGCTCTGCAAAGGAAGGCGGCTATGCTGAAATGACCATCGAAGGTCTTATCAACGGAACCAAGGCCGACATCGCTTCTTACACACTGTCAACGGTGGTAGCTCCTGAGGAGGCTGGTAGCGTCAATGTATATCCGAAGGCTGACACCTATGAGGCTGGCAGCGATGTGAAGCTTACCGCTACCGAGAATTTCGGCTATGATTTTGTGAACTGGACTGACGCTTCGGGTGAAGTGGTTTCCGAGGAAGCTGTTTTCACTTATACAATCAATGCCGATGCTTCTATTACGGCTAATTTCAAGAAGGTCGATACCTACGAACTGGCACTGACTGTTGACGGCACCAACGACTACATGGTAACGGTATCTCCTGCTCCTACTGTGGTAGATGGCAAGAACATGTATGAGGCCGGTACTGCTGTACAGCTCACCGCCAACCAGTATGAGGGTCTTGTAACCTTTACCAACTGGAACGACGGCGAAACCAACAGTTCGAAACTTATCAGCATGACTGAGGATATTCAGATTACTGCTGCCTATGCAGAGGCTGACATTATTGCCGGCTGGGACTTCTACAAAGCCGGTTCGAGTGGCCGCAAGGCTGATTTTGCAGCTCAGGATAATGATGCTGATGCTCTGAACCTGATTAATACAGAGTCGGGCGACGTTAGCGGATGGCTTGACAAGTCGACACTTGGCGGCGGTGGCTACGAGAGCTTCAAGGGTGCTGCTGTAAACTGGCGTACAGGCGCAAGCAACGGTGATGTCGGCAACTGGCACTGGCAGACAAAGATCAATGCCGAAGCATTTACCGATATCAATGTTCAGTTCAAGATGCTCTACAACTACAATGCTTATCAGAAGTATAATGTTGAGTTCTCTACCGATGGTGAAAACTGGACCAAGGCAGGTGATATCACTATGACTGGTGCCAAGGCAGAGGCTTCGTTCAACGAGACATTGCCAGAAGCTGCCAATAACCAGAAGGACCTCTATATCCGTATGCTTGCCGACAAGAGTTCAAGCGTTGACGGTGCTGCTTCTGCCAACGACGGTAACACCCTGGCGATGTTCTTCATCACAGGTAAGCCTAAACTGATTGACGATGGCGTGGCTCCTAAGCTTGAATCTACTGTTCCTGCAAACGGTGCTACCGGTGCGTCGGCTACTGGTAAGATTGTACTTACCTTCGACGAGCGCGTTAAGGTGGCTGACAATGCAACTGCTACATTGGGCGGCCTGACCCTTACTCCGATTGCAAGCGGCAAGACCGTTACCTTCGAGTACAAGGGCCTGGAATACTCTACCGAGTACACCTTCAACCTGCCTGGCGGCTCTATCGCCGACTTGACCGACAACTTCATCTCTGAGACCATTACTTTGACGTTCACAACGATGACCCGTCCGACCGTATCAAAGGGTCTCTATGATTATGTTGTTGAAAACGTTGATGACCTGATGGCTGCTATTGCTGCTGCACAGGCTCGTACGGACAAGAACGTACGTTACCGTATCTTCATCAAGAACGGAGAGTACACTATTCCTCTCTCTTCTACTATGAAGACTGTCAACGGTTACGAGGTTCCTGAATGTATCACCTTCATCAACACAGATAACGTTTCGTTCATCGGTGAAAGCCGCGATGGTGTCATCATCACCAACGGTATCGACAAGAACGCTACTTTCGCCAGCACTTACGGCACCACCTCGAAGTACGACGGTATCGGCAATAGCGATGTCTTCCAGCTGCGTGGTCAGGGCTACTACTGGCAGGATCTGACTGTCGAGACTGGTATGGATGATGCTACTGGCCGTGACTTGGCTATCCACGATCGTGGTACCAAGAATATCTATAAGAATGTCGGTCTGAGTGGCTATCAGGATACCTGGACCTCTAACAACGACAATGGTCTCTACTACTTCGAAGACGGTTTCGTACGCGGACGTACAGACTATATGTGCGGTAAGGGCGATATCTTCTGGAACCGTGTTGAACTGCGTCAGATTGCCGGTGGCTATGCTGCTGTTCCTTCTAAGCCTGCCAAGTATGGTTGGATATATAAGGACTGCGTCATTAACGGAGAAGGCGACAACGTTGACGGCAACTACACCCTCGGTCGTCCTTGGGGCAGCGGCACTCCTATCGCTCTCTTCATCGACACCAAGATGAATGTCGTTCCTTCATCCATTGGCTGGAACGAAATGAGCGGCGGCTGGCCTTCACGCTTTGCAGAGTACAACTCTATGACTTCTACGGGTAGTATCATCGATCTCAGCGGTCGCAAGAAGACCTTCGGCGACGGACACGAGAACAATCCTGTGCTCTCCGCTGAGGAAGCTCTCGAGAACAGTGATCTGCACCGCATGTACGGCGATTGGGATCCTACTCTTGCTACTGAGCAGGCTCCTGTACCAGCTAACGTAAAGCAGGACGGCGGCGAACTCGTTTGGGACAATAGCGACTATGCTCTGCTGTGGGCTGTTGTGAAAGACGGTTCTGTTATCGGCTTCACCACTGAACCTAAGTTTGCTTTGACTTCCGATGGATCATACAGTGTTCGTGCTGCAAATGAGATGGGCGGTCTGAGTGAGTCAAGTGCAGTTGTAGTTATTATTACAACGGGCATCTCTGAGGTAGAAAGTAATCTGAACAATGGTTCTGACGCTATCTATAACCTCAATGGCGTACGTGTCGAAAAAGCTAACAAGGGACTTTACATCATTAACGGCAAGAAAGTTGTGGTAAAGTAATCTGAAATCTTAAATATTCTTAGCGACGCTTATCTTATGTGCGATAAGCGTCGCTTTGTTTTCATTTCTACTCATTATTATATTATATATGCACACAAATAGGGCAAATAACAACTTTTTTTTCATAAAAATTTTGTACTTAAAAAAAATATATATAACTTTGCCCCCGATTCTGGTAAGTGACTTTTTGTTGTAACCTTATTGAATCTTTAACAAACCCTTATCTTAACAAACAACATTATTCAACATTAACCTTTTAGCTTATGAAGAAAATTCTTCTCTCGCTAAGCATGGCTGCCATCTCATTATTCGGATATGCAGCTGATGCGTTCGAAAACGAAGCTACAACAGTAGCATGGGCGATCGGCAATGAATCGAATGCCACTTCGATTACGGAGGCCGTTGCCTCAGTGGTTCAGGAAACCGGTGTCAAGGTCGGAACCGACCTTACGGTTACAACCTGGGATGCAAGTGGACTTGATGGCGGTGAATTACCCACTTATCAACCTGCAACCAGCAACGCGGGATCTGTAGCAGGCGACATGATTGAGTACACCATCAAGATGAAGAAGGGTCTTACCTTTACTCCTACCAGTTTTGTTTTTGATGCCGTAAAGCAAGGCACAGACAATGCTTTCTTCTCTTGGAGCTATACCATTGATGGCGTAGAAAGCGAAATATCTGCCTACAGTGATCCCAAAAATCAGGTTCTTCGTAACAACGGAGCAAACAAAGACGTTGCCCCTCTTACCCACAATGAGTCTGTCACTGTTGAAAACGGCGGACGTGTTGTGACACTCCGTTTCTACATCTCGAACGTTGCCAACAACAAGAAAATGTCTATCGGCAACATTCAGATTAACGGTAACGTAAATGGTACAGAAGAGGCTCGCGCATTCAAGAACTTCGCCATCGACTTCCGCACTAATCCTTACACCATGGTTGAACCGGAAACTTTACCTGAGAACGTTCAGGTGAATGCAGGCAACTATCATGGCGACCAGCACGGCACCCAGAATGCTGTTGTTACGGTAACCGTCGACGGTCCTGTTTCATTCTATGTCGGAGGTTGCAACTATACCAATGGTGCTACTGTTAAGGATAGCGAGGGTAAGGTTCTGGCTACCATGAACACACAGGCAGCAGGCTGTGATAACAGCTATCCACAGGCGGTTACCCACTTTGCCAAATGGACCTATAATGTAGAAGCAGCTGCCACCCTGACATTCGAGCTGGGCAACTACTGTCCATACTTCAAGGCGGAAGCTACCGACTTCATCCCAAGTGTTAATGTTACTTACTACGACACCGACGGCAAGACCATTATCGGTACCACTGAAGTATCGGGCGGAAGCGAACTGGCTTATGCTTTCAGTGCCAACGATGTAACCGTTGCCGATGGATATGCCTTCCGCGGCTGGTTCAGTTCTGATCAGACTACCGCTGTGAAAGTGGCTGAAGGAATCGGTCTGACCGAAGACCTGAAGCTTTATGCCAAGGCTACCCCAATCGAGGAAGCAACTTCTACTGCCCGTTATATCTACGACCTGACCAAGGCTTACTGGTACGTTGAGGATCACGAGTGCATCGAAATCGACGGCAAGTACTACAACAACCACGGTTGGCTGGTTGACCAGAACGGCGCTATCCGCATTAAGGTCTCCGACAAGGCTATCATTGCCATCAAGAACTGTCTGTATTCAAACGGCAATGCTGAAGCTATCGTAAAAGATGCTGAAGGCAAGGAGATTACTACATTGCCTGTTCAGGGCGAGAGCGACGGTGCTGAAACCTCTTTCCGCTATGAAGGTGGTGCTACTACTCTTTCTATTACCTATCCTAACGGCTGCTACTGCCATGGTGTAAGTGTATTCAACGTTGTTGATTTCGTTACCTTCGACGAAAAGACCGGATATTACATGATTCCTGCCAATGACGTGAACAGCTTCATTCTGGCTCTTACCGAAGCTAACGGAAGCGGTAATAAGAACATCTTCCTGCCAAACGGAACGTATGATCTGGGCGAGACTGTCCTGACTTCTATCTCCGGTTCCAACATCTCTATTATCGGCGAATCTACCGACGGAACCATCATCGTTAATGCTCCCGCTGTCGAGAACGAAGGTATCGGTACTACTGCTACCCTGGTCAACACTTCGAGCAACCTCTACCTGCAGGATCTGACCATCCAGAACGCCCTCGATTACTACAAGTCGGGTGCTGCCGGACGTGCCGTATGTTTGCAGGATAAGGGTGCCAACACCGTTTGCAAGAACGTAAAGATGCTCTCTTACCAGGATACTTACTATAGCAACAAGGCCAGCAACTTCTATTGGGAGGATTCTGAGATCCACGGTACTGTCGATTACCTCTGCGGCGACGGAACAGTTGTTTACAACCGTGTTAAACTCGTGAACGAGAGCCGTTCGGCTACAGGTGCTACAGGTAGTGATGTCGTTGCTGCTCCTAATACAACGGAAGGTCAGATGGGTTATATCTTCCTCGACTGCTCGATTGAAAGCAAGTGCAAGGACTTTACCTTCGCCCGTTCTTGGGGTGGCAAGTCGGCTGCTATCTATATCCGCACCACTGTTCTCGACAATTCTTTGAATGCAAGCCGCTGGACTGCTGCCGGCATGAATGTAGCTGCTTATAAGTTCAAAGAGTACAAGACTATGGATAAGGACGGTAACGTAACTACTCCAGCCACGAACATTGTAAACTTCACTCATAGCACTGGCAATCTCTCATACGAAACCGTTTTGAGTGACGATGAAGCTGCAGAATATACAATTGCCAATATTTACGGCACTTGGGCTCCTGATGCTATTGCTGCTCAGCTCAGCACCACCGTTACCAAGGAGGATGGCAAGATTACCTGGACAGCTACCGAAGGTGCTACTGCCTACGCTATCGTTGTAAATGATCAGATTATAGAAATCGTTCCTGCCACCACTCTTGAGTATGCTGACGCTACCGCATCGGTACGTGTTGCCAACGGACGTGGCGGTTTCGGAGAGGTTTGCGAAGGCGAGGAAGCCACTGGCGTTCGTGCTATCGAAACTACCAAAACCGAGAACAACCGGGTTTTCGATCTTTCGGGCCGTCGCGCTAATCAGACTGCCGGTCTGCAGATTGTAAACAACCAGATTATTCTGGTTAAGTAAACCATTATCACAATTTATAAAGAGGTCGGGGCTCTATGCTCCGACCTTTTTAATGAATTCCGATATTTTTTCATCCTTTCATGCAGTAATTTGCGCCTGTCGTCATTTTAGGGATAGAATACAATCTTACGGATAATGAAACAATCTTCAATACATTCCTCTTTCAGATACCTGATCTGCTTAGGACTATCTGTTTCGTTTCTGCTTCCCGCCCAAGCTCAGGAAGAAGAATCGGATCCGCCTCTTCCCTATGCTTACAGGAACACTATTGAGGTTTCTCTCGGCAATGCCCGCAACCTCAACAAATACGGAAAGCTCATCGATAAAGGAATCTCGCAAGCCGGTGCAGAAGAGGCCGGAATCGATATGACATTCCGTTACACACGTTTCATTGACCGCCATTGGGGGTTCTACACGCACGCAGAATTTACCAGTTTTCTGACAACAGAGACGGAAGTTGAACCTGCGTTGAAAGCCCACTACCTGAAACAGGGCCGAACCCTTGAGAGACTCAACTATTATTATTGGGACACCGACGGATCATATTCCGATTATGGTACATTTCTGGCTGGCACAGTCTATCGGTACGATATTGGCCGATGGAGTTTCCGCGGACGTATCGGTGCTGGTCTGCGCCTGCTGAATACCGAAGGTTTTAGCATCATTTGTACACCTTCAGACGCAAGCAACCCAAATACCACTGAAGAAGCATCAAGTACATTTTCTTCCAATAATACTCAGGTGGCAAAACAGGAAGAACTGTATTTCTATACCGGCAAGAGCGATGGCAGCGACGGAAATCATCGGGCATTTGCGTATAACGGTTCCTTACAATGTTGTTTCACACCCAGAAGACATTTGTTTTTCCAGGCGGAGATATCTCTGACGGGTACCATCGGGCATTTGTTTCAGTTCTCCGAAATACGCGAACGCAACACTTACTGCGGACCGTATCTTGCCGTTGACCCGATCTCGCCTACTGGCTATGCCTACGTACAAGGGGTCGAATCCGTTGACGTCCAAAGTCAGCTCATCAGCCGACAGCGTCAGCGCATCAGTATGGGAAATTTTCTGAACATCCGTTTCGGTGTAGGCTGGAACATCGGCCGAAATCATAATGCAAAATAATGTAACAGCTATGAAAAAGAGACCCAACATTTATCCTTTTGTTCTCATTACGCTGCTTGCCTGCACATTCCAGGTAAGCTGTACAACCGACGAAGAGAATTATTTTACCGATACCTTTCCCAGTTTCGGGACCAACGAACTGATATCGACGGATAACGTAGCGTACCAAATGAATGTCGGTCTGCAGATCTACTATTTCAAAGACGGTGAAGAACATCCGTATCGCACCGACTACTGGAACCCGGGAACCATACTGGCCAATACGAACCGTTTCGACTTCTACAATTTTCCTACCGACGAAGTAGTTCAGTACCTGCCGAACATGCGCTACTATGCAATGAGCACAAACTCGATCGATTCAAATTCCACATCGCTATCGATGTTCGGATTCGACTATACCCGCGAAGAACTGTCTGCCGGCAATACTAACAGTTTTGTGGGTTCTGCCGACTCAATCGGTTGGCACATTCCAGCACACAGATGGTCTTTCCTGGTTGCCGATGATTCGAACGTTCATACCGTAGATGTCTGCTTCAACGATGCAGACAATTATATTGTTTACAGTCCGAAAGAGGTATGGACATATCGCACTACCATGCAAGCCGACAGCATCCTGCTTGATGGCGAACGTATTCCTGACGTGACCCCCCAAAGGCCCTATCTGATTCACCTCGAAGCGCAGGTTGACCATCAATACAACTGACAATAGTGGAAGAACTGGAGCAATTGGCAACACTGATAGCCGACGGCGACCGGCAGGCAATGCACGAACTGTATTGCCGGACCTACCGTTATCTGGCCGGTGTGGCACAACGGTACGTTGACAATGACGAGGACGTACAGGACGTACTCCAGGAATCCTATTTGCACATTTTTGAACATATCAGTCAATTCAAACCGCACGGTGCCGGCTCCCTACGCGGCTGGATGACTCGCATTACAGTCAACGAATCGCT